>JAYURB010000508.1:0-2620 GCA_043756425.1 Bacteroidota bacterium | reverse complement strand
GTACGGGCGATTTCTATTCTGTAAGCTGTCAGTCAGCACTGGCAGCTACAGTAGACAGCTCTGTTGAAAATACAAGCATTGGTAATGGCGCGGCAAATAATTTTCGCCCTTACAATGTAAATTATTTATTTACTCCTTATCATCCTTACGATAACTGTTCAGGAAGTTATCCTGCCAGAAATTTAGGAACGATAAATTCTACCTGTACCTATAAAACCGCTTCAACTTTTAATGCAACCGTTTCCGGTGTTGGAAATTGTGCAACAACGGATGATAACGATGTATGGTTTCAATTTATAAAACCTGCAAACATTTCAAATGTAACGGTTACCACGGCACCGGCAACGTGTCAAAGCGTTTCAGGAACAAGTGTTGAGATTTATACAGCATGCGGTGGTGCTTCACTTGCCTGTGCTACTACCAGTACAACGAATCCCGGATTTGGTGAGGTTTCTGTCAGCCGAACATGTGTAGCAGAAACTTTATGGGTTAGAGTTACAGCCGATGGTGATATTCCCGGCCGTTTTCTCATTTGCGCCAAAGACGGAGGCCCGGGCAGCAGTACAGGTTTTACTTGTGCAAATGCTACGAATATATGCGGCATTCCTTATGTACAAACCGGACTATCAACTCTTGGTTTTGGCAATGAATATGACAGTACGAATGCAGCTTGTCACGATCCTTTCATGAACGGAGAGGATTATGTGTTTTCTTACACTCCTACTGCCAGCGGATGTATTCGAGTAGTTGTAAACAGCGCAGGAAGCAATCCCGGTATATTTATTTTTAAAGGTTGTCCGGATATCGTGGGTACCAATTGTATTGCAAGCGCCGTAAATTCAACCGGTACACTTACCATTAATTCCGTTTCTTTAGTAGCAGGAACCACCTATTATTTTGTAGTAGACAATAACCCTGCAGGTGTTCTTATAAATAATATCCCTTTTGACATCAGTATAACTTCTGTAGGAACCTCTCAGACATACGATGCATGCGGTGCTGTAAACCTTGGAAGTATTGCCAATAATGTGGCTTGTACTTATTCAACTTATACAACGGAATGTTCCACTCCTTCGCCACTTGCTTACCCGGCTCCCGGATGCGCACCGTATTTCAATAATGTTACAGGTGATGTTTGGTTTAATTTCACAGCAACTTTTACAGGAAGTGTTTTAATTAAGACACTACCCGGAGCAGTAAATCCTGCATCAGATAATGCCATGGCTGTGTATACAGGAAATTGTATATCACTTACCTTACTGGCTTGCGACGATAATTCTGCAGGAAGTGGAATGCCTTTGTTGTCAATACCGGTTGTTGCCGGAACTGTCTATTACATCAGAGTCTGGACCGTACCACCGGGAAATACGGGAAGTTTCGATTTATGCCTTTCCAGTGCCTGTACACCGCCGAATGATTTGCCCTGTCAGGCCGTTCTTGTCAACCTCGGCGGAACTGCCAGTGGTTATAATACATGTGCAGGAGCTAATTCAGAACCATTAAATGCTGCACAATGTGTTCCGGGAGGAATTATTAATACCGTCTGGTATAAAGCTGTTGTTCCCGCAAGTGGATCTATTAAAGTACGTACCCATACCCGCACGCTTGCCGATACACAAATACAAGGATTCAGCTTTCCAACTGGTTGCGCCAATGCAGCTACATCATTTGTAGCTCGTGCCTGTAATGATGATGGACCTGATTGCGGAGCAGGTGGAACTCAATCCTATCATGATTTCTCTGAACAGCTTTTTAGCGGTCTGGTTCCCGGTGATACACTTTATATTGCAGTCGACGGATACAATTCACAAACAGGTACTTTTGAAATAACAATTATTAATGGAACAGGAACCTATCCACCAATTGCAGGTGCTGATTGTGCTGCAGCTTATGAAGTGTGCGGTTCAGCGAATATAAATGTAACTGATCCGGGATTATTAGGTTACGGTAATATTTGCGACTTCGCCAATAACTATAACTGTTGGTTAAATCCTGAAAGAAATTCAGCCTGGTACAGAGTAACGGTTAATCCGGGAGTTTTGCAATTTGACATTCAGACCTTCTCCGATTATGATTTTATTATGTGGGATGTTACAGGAGTAAGCAATGCCTGCGCACAGATACAAGCACAGACCTTAGCTTCTATTCGCTGCAATTGGGTTACAACCGTCGGCGGTCATACAGGAATTAATATTCCCGATCCAGATGCATCCTGGGAACCGGCCATAACTGTAGCCGGCGGCCCACGAACTTATTTAATACTAATCGATAATTGGAATCCTCCATTCCAGACAACAGGATACACTCTAAATTGGCTTGGTTCTCCCATTGCTTCTGTTGTAAACTCTGTCACATGGCAGGGAGCCATTGATACTTCTTTTGGCACACTCAGTAATTGGGGTACAGCACCTTGTAATGCTCTTCCAACCTGCGGAGTTGATGCTGTGATTTCTTCTTCAGGAACAGGTCTGCAGCCAACTATATCCGTAAATATGGCAGTAAAAAGCCTGACAATTAATGCCGGTGGTACTTTAAGAATAAAGAGTCCATCCATTCTCGATGTATGCGGTGATTTTACAAATAATGGAACCCTCATCTGTGAGCCCGGTTCAACTGTACG
>JAYURB010000507.1:0-6030 GCA_043756425.1 Bacteroidota bacterium | reverse complement strand
AGCGACTACAATACTGTTAGTACTGCATAGCACCTGTGCACCTGCACAATCCTGAATATTTACAGGAGGGAAAACAGTTGTAGATCCATCGATGAAAGAAATTTCAAAGGATCCTGTTAATGAACCGGTACCGTCTACAGCTACAAAAAGCGTGTCACCGGGTAACATACCTGTAAATAATTGTTCTGAAAAATCACTGAAGCCTCCGTCACATGGAGTACCGTCGTCGTTACAGCCTTTATTTACATTGCTGGCAACAGAGTTGGCACAACCTGTTGGAAAGGTATATCCCTGAATTTGAGTATCAGTTAATGTTAACGGATGTGTACGAACCCTGATAGAACCGCTAGACGGAACTACTGCTTTATACCAAACTGTATTTATGGTACCGCCGGCAACACACTGCGCAGCATTAGCCGGTTCAGTAACACCACTTGAACATGTATTAAATCCTGCTGCAGTCCCGCTGAGCGGTACTAATACAGAAGCACAAGGGAAGTCATTAGGTGGAGCACAATTACCCTGGAAACAAAGATCAAAGTTTCCTGAATTTTCAGGATTTTCTGACCAGACACGGATATAATACGTATTACCGTTTATAACAGGAATTGAAAGACTTGGCATTCCATTCGGACCTGAATTATTGTCACATGCATAAGGAGCGCCCATGGATCCGCATGCTCCAGTGTAAACAGCCATGGCAGCATTTGCGGTTGGATTCACAGCGCTTTGAAAGGTGTTAATTTGCAAAGAACCTGTAAACCCTGCAGTAAATCGTAACCATACATCACCAGTTACTCCATTTACGAAAGCCGCAGGTACACTCCCGGGAATACAATTGGGTACTCCGGCTTGTCCAATAGTTGTTGGTGTTGCACACGAAGTGCTGTAGGTGCCAATAGTTGAAGCACAAATTGCAGTATTGTTAATAGTTCCAAGATTCGTTGCTGAAGCACATACGTCGTTTGGTGGAGGTACGCCAACACTGGTGATGTTTATATCAAAAGGTATCCCACCGGTACCGTTATTGTCAACAACAATGTAATATGTTTGTCCTGCAGTAAGTGAAACTGAATTAATGGTAACCGTTCCTGTGGCGGCTTCATTGCTGCCAAGACAATAGGTTGCAGTTCCTGATGATGAATCAGGGCATGCATTGAATACAAACAGAGCCGGATTTACACCCGTACTGTTAATGGAAACTTGTATACACTGATTGGTGGAAGGAGTATATGAAAACACATAATCTTCTCCATTCATCGCTAATGTATGACAAACTGCACTAAGGCTATCGTAATCGTTTCCTGCTCCTGTTGTTGTCATACCTGTTTGATTGTATGGTACGCTGCAAACAATACGGGGATTGGCACAGGTTGTTCCGCCATTTGTTTCTTTGGCGCAAATCAGAAACCTTCCGGGTACATCACCATCAGCGGTAACTCTTACCCATAATGTTTCAGGTATAGCGGAACAGGGTCTGATAAAACTTACTTCTCCAAAACCAGGATTTGCTCCACTGGTAGTTGCGCATACAAGCGGGGCACCACCGCATGCTGTGTAAATTTCAATGCTTGTTCCCGTAACACTTTGACAAGTTGCAGGGGCTGTTGTAACTGTTACACTGGTTATGTTAGCCGGTTTGATGAATTGAAACCAGACATCGTTATCATCCGATGTTGCACAGTTTCCTGCTCCGGAAACTGTTGCATTAAAGGTTGAAGCGGTTTTGTAGGTGCAGGTAGAATTAATAGTTCCTAAATTTCTTGCAGGATAACTGCCTGTACAATTATCGTATGGATGATAAGGAGTAAATAAATAATTTACATTGTAGGGGCGGAAACAATTAGCTGCTCCTGTTCCTATGTTTGTGTTTTCAATAGAACTGTCTGCCGTTGCAGCTAAAGCTGACTGGCAGCTAACAGAATAAAAATCTCCCGGACAAATGCCGGCAATACCTATGGAAGCACTTGGAGTAGAGGGCACATAGGTAGTATTGTTAAAATAATGAAAACCGATAGTATTAACACCGGCATTACCATTTAGGTCAACCCAAAATAAACTTGTTGCAACAGCAGCATTTGCTTTCTGCCATTTTACATACCAACGCACAGAAAGAACTCCTGCAGTAACATTGTAAGCAACGATTGCTGAAGAATGGTCGTCCCACAAAGGAGCAATAATCGGATATCCAGTTGTATTGTTACTTAGTAAATTGTTCGGAAGAGAACTGGCAGGATAAGGAAGCGGATTTACGCCGACAGCAGCGGGAATCAATGCCAGCCAGCCGTTAGTTGAAATTACAACCTTTGTATAAGTCACTCCGGCAAAAACAAAAGACCAGCCAGCAGGAGCGATGAGGGTATCCCATTCGTCGATATTAGCTGCAGGTACCGGTACGTTCGTAAAAACAGGCGGAGCAGTTACAGGAGTACTTACGGAAAAAGAAAATGGTATTCCACTCGCTGATTGTCCATTCGTTTTCATAGAAATGGCAAAAAGCAAAAATAAATAAATAACTATTTTTGTTTGGAGTCGGTTCATGGTGTAAGTTAAGCACTATTAACTGGTGGAAGAGGGGTAAATAAAGGTACTTGTTCTTTATCTATAGTATGTCAAAAATCTGTAAATTATTGCTAAAAAACAACAAAAATCTACCATTTTGGTCAATTAAGTTGTAAACAGAATAATTGAGTATGTCAATGCAGGAATTTCTAGGACGAATGAATCTTATTTATTCTTATTTTCAGTCTAAATTTGTACAACAAAGATTAGAATAAATTTCAGACATTGCATTAAATAACAACTTCTAAAGCCAATTTTAATATGATTTTAAGACTTACAAAAATTACATCCATTCTGCTTTTAGGAATTTATAGTATTTCAAATGCTCAGGTAATTTTGCAATCTGATAAACTTCCGACCGTAGGGGATTTATATACCAATAAAACAATTACGGATACAACGATTCAGCCCGGTCCTTCCGGGGCAAATCAAACATGGGACTTTTCAACCTTTTTTGTTTACCCTTCTGTACTCAGTGAGCAATTCATCAGTCCTACGGGTATCGGTAACGACACATTATTCCCTTCAGCAAATCTGAAGGTGAATTCTTTTTTTGGAGGTAACGATTACTATTTTAAATCTTCCAACAATTTACAATACCTGGGAACGAAAAGTTCGACTAATGAAATAAGAATTACCAATGCACAACAGGTATTGAGAACTCCTTTTGCTTTTGGTGATAGCATTATTAATCCTGCCGTAACAGGCACCGGTTTTGGATATGGATTAACAGGTACCATTAAAGTTAAAGCAGATGGATGGGGAAGTCTGACACTATTTTCCGGAAATTTCCCGCTTACAATGCGTGTATTTTCTGATGCCAATCTTGTTCTTGGAGCAGGAACAGGTATAGATACCTACATTCAGATTCAACGATACACCTGGTATGCTCAAAACTACAAAGCTCCTGTTTTCCAGATTTCAATAATTGATATTAACGGACCGCTAAACACAACACACCAGAAGGTTATTACTGTTAGTCTGCTGACAATTGATATTGATGAAGCGGAAAACAATATTTTTCAGTTTAATGTATCTCCCAATCCGTCGGCTTCAGAAGCTAATCTTTCAGTATCGCTGCTGCGAAATTCAAATGTGAATTTCAAAATTACAGATATAACAGGCAAAATCTGGAAAGAAGAAAAGCGTGAACTTACGGCAGGGAATAATACCATTAAAATGGATCTTTCCATTCTACCCAAAGGCATTTATATTATCTCAACTGCTTCGGGTTCTCTTACCAGAGAGCAAAGAATAGTTATCGACTAAAAAGTATTCAGGCATCCATTGGAGCCATGCCTCCCGGAGCCATCTGGGAGGCATTTTTTGAATAATCCATAGAAGCCCGAATGAAACGAACAAACAATGAATGCGGGTTTTCAACGGTACTCTTGTATTCAGGGTGAAATTGAACGCCAATAAACCACGGATGGTTTTTCAATTCAATAATTTCAACCAGGTTATTGTCAGGATTAATGCCTGATGCATGCATTCCTGCTTTTTCAAATTCTGCAAGATATTTATTGTTGAATTCGTAACGGTGGCGGTGTCTTTCAAATATTTTCTGCTTTCCGTAAACGGAATAGGTTTTACTTCCTTTTTGTACAATGCAGGGATATTCACCGAGTCTCATAGTGCCGCCTTTGCGTGTAATGTTTTTCTGATCGGCCATAAAATCAATAATCGGATAATCCGTTTCCGGATTTACTTCTGTTGAATGTGCTGATGTATGACCTAAAACATTTCTTGCAAATTCTATTGCTGCGCATTGCATACCCAGACAAATGCCGAGGAATGGAATATTATTCTCTCTTACGTAACGTATGACTGTGATTTTTCCTTCAATGCCCCGGCCGCCGAAACCCGGTGCTACCAGTACTCCCTGCATACCACTTAATTTTGAAGCAACATTGGAAGCATCAATTTTTTCCGAGTGAATCCATTCAATACGAACCTTGCATTCATTGGCAACGCCGGCGTGAATGAAGGATTCAATTATGGATTTGTAAGCATCTTTTAGCTCAATATATTTTCCTACAAGTCCAATTTTAACTTCGTGAACAGGATTTTTAAGCTTGCCCAGAAAGCCTTTCCATGCAGTCAGTTCAGGTTCGTGCTGTAGAGGAAGTTTAAGTTTAGCGAGAACTACTTTATCCAATTGTTCCTTGTACATCAAAATCGGAACATCATAAATGGACTCTGCATCGATTGATTCAATCACTGCATTCACATTGACATTGCAGAATTGTGCGACTTTTCTCCGTATTTCTCCCGAAAGAGATTTTTCAGTACGGCATACAAGTACATCGGGTTGTACTCCCAATTCCAGCAGGGCTTTTACGGAATGTTGTGTGGGTTTGGTTTTAAGTTCTCCGGCAGCAGCGAGATAGGGGATAAGCGTAAGATGTATGACCAGGGCAGAACTTCCCAGCTCCCATTTTAATTGTCTTACAGTTTCTACATAAGGCAGCGATTCAATGTCGCCAACCGTTCCACCGATTTCAGTAATGACAATGTCGAAATTTCCGGTTTCACCCAGAAGTTTCATGCAGCGCTTTATTTCATCCGTTATATGCGGAATGATTTGAACTGTTTTCCCTAAATATTCGCCTTCTCTTTCTTTGTTAATGACTGTCTGGTAAATCCTTCCTGTTGTAACATTATTAGCCTGAGAAGTAGGGACATTCAGGAACCTTTCGTAATGGCCAAGGTCAAGATCTGTTTCTGCCCCATCGTCTGTAACATAGCACTCCCCATGTTCATAAGGATTCAATGTTCCGGGATCGATGTTTATGTAAGGATCGAGTTTTTGAATGGTAACGGAATAGCCGCGCGCCTGCAATAATTTTGCAAGTGAAGCCGAAATGATGCCTTTACCTAAAGAAGATGTAACACCTCCTGTAACGAATATATATTTTGCTGAACTCACCGCATTGAGATTTTAAACTATAATAAATGGTTGGAAACCGAAAAAAAATGATTTCATCAACACGGGGTATAAAGATACATTTAAACATTCATTAAAAAAATTTCATCGGTTAAAATATTATTAGCATTCTTGCAACTCCTTGAAAAGCATATTATCTATATTACTTATTTTCTATTCTTTCTGCCTTTTAGCTCAGGAAGGAGCTTTGTTTGATCATGATCATTGTTCAGAAAGCCATGCTTCATTTTCTGAGTGTTTCAGAACAGATTCTGTTTTAAGCCTGAAATCCCCAAAAGGTTTTTTCCCTTCAACCCTGCATAATCTTGGGCGGCAGGCTACATTCCCGCTTCGGATGAAGGAAAAGCATTGGTTCGTTGCCGGGGCAGCTACCCTTGTTACCCTCAGTTTCATCCATTTTGATAGCGATATTGATAGCCGTTTTAAAACGGTTGAAGATAAAAACCCATTTATTAAAAATGTAAGCCCTAAAGTGACTGATTTGGGAGATGTTTCCGGTTACGTTTTATTAGGTGGTTTCG
>JAYURB010000506.1:0-2629 GCA_043756425.1 Bacteroidota bacterium | reverse complement strand
GGTAATAATATTCTTGAATGGAATACCACCGATGATAAAGGGAGCGCTGTAGTTTCAGGGATTTATCTTTTGAAGTTTGAAACTCCCAGTTATTTTGAAGCCAAATATATTTCCATAACCCGATAGTAATATCCATTTTTCAATTAACCATATTAAAAACGAAAACTATGAAAGCTGAAATCACTTTACTTTTAAAGAATAGAATTTATCTTACTTTTCTACTAGCGTTTATTTTCAACACCTTGGAAGCCCAAATTATTTATACGGATATTATTCCTGATTCTGTTGTAAACACTAACGGTGGAGTATATCATCTCGATTTAAATAATGATGGATTGGTAGATTTTAATTTTAACTTAAAACTTTCTACAACTACAAACACCCATTGTACAGGTGCCAAGAGCAATACTACTATTAATGTAAGTCCTGCCGATTCATCCTTGGACGCTGTTGCTTACACATTTGATGCATTTGATTCATTATATTATCTCGAGCCGATATTAGCAGACTCTATAATCAGCAGCAATAGTAGTTTATGGGTGAGCGATAGTAATCAACTAATGGTATATTATCATTGGACATGCAAAATTGTTAAGGGGACCCACTATGCCTGGACGTCATCCAACACCGGAGATTGGGGTTTAGTATCCAACAAATTTATGGGATTGAGAATAATTGTCGGCGTAGATACATTATATGGCTGGGTTCGGTTATCGATTAGCAGTGGATCGATTACTGTTAGCGATTATGCTTATAGTAATACATCAGGTGCTGTAATTTTTGCCGGACAGACTGCAAGTGAATTTCTTAATATTGCTTACATAAACGGTTCTCCTTTTTGTCCGGGTAACAATTTCGATATTGTTTATTCTGCCTTTGGAAATTTTGATACTTCTAATGTTTTCACCGCCCAACTCTCCGATTCTTCCGGAAGTTTTGCTGCTCCTGTAGTTTTGGGAAGCATTCATACAAACCATTCTGATACGATTAATGCTGCAATTCCCCCTTTAAGTTCCTATGGTTTGCAATACCGCATACGTATAACATCAACAAACCCTCCGGGAATAATGGCTCTAAACGGAAACGATTTAATTGTTGATTCAAATTTACTTTCAACACAAATCTATACATCCGACACAACTAATTTTTGTCCTGGTTTTTATGCATTGTTATATGCACAATGGGGTGACACGTATTCATATCAGTGGACCAGAAATGGGGTTAATCTGCCAATTGATGCGTACTACCCGAGTGAATACCAAGCCGACTCTGCCGGAATTTACCGTTGTCTGATTACAAATGCTTGCGGATCTGTATTGTCTGATTCGATAGTAATTACAAATACTCCTCCGCCTACTGTATCCATAACTACGGCCGGACCTTTATGGGTTTGTCCCGGTCAACATGTAAATTTTAATTCATACCCTGCGACCGGCTATTATTATGAATGGTATAGGAATGGAGTAAGTATTTCAGGAGCAAATCAACATCTCTATACTGCATATCAAGCCGGAAGATACTGGGTACATATTTCAGATAGCGCCGGATGTGAAAATTCTTCTAATCAGGATACTGTAACAATGAGTAATCCTCTGGCAACAATTATTGCCGGCGGACCTACTACTATTTGTGCAGGAGATAGTGTGATACTTACCCAGACTTCAGCTGCTGATTCAAGTTTTACATTTCAATGGTTGAAAGATTCGGTAAATGTTCCGGGAGCTACTGTATTATCCTTTACTGCATTTCAAACAGGAAGTTATAAGGTAATTGTAACAAACCCGAGTGGCAATTGTAGTTCTACTTCTGCAAATATAGATGTTTCAGTCGGCTGTTCAGGAGTTGAAAATTATGGTTCAATGGACCCGCATATTATGCTAAATCCGAATCCTGCCTCACATTTTCTGTATGTTGAAGGGCGAAGGGGAAAATCTGCAAAAATCCAAATTCTAAATCAGGTCGGTCAGATAATGTTTTCCGGGATATATAATGCATTACAAATGGCAATTGATATTTCTAAATTTCCTCAAGGTGTTTACCTCGTTCAATGGGTGGAACCTGGTTTTAATGAAACGAAACGGTTTTCAGTAGTAAGATAAAGAAATTATAGAAGTGAAATTTGTTTTTAGAAGGTAATTTTATTACTGATTTTATTTATTTTCTTTGGTAAAATGTATGATCGGTAATCAATGATATTTTTAATATGTTGAATGCAAAGGCCGTTTTAATTTATTTTGTAACGCTGATATTTTCAACTGTCAATGCTCAAGTTCCGGGTATGCTTGATCGTTTTATTCTTGATCTTATGAGTCATCATAATATTCAGGGGCTTTCTGCTTGTATTATTAAAGATGGCAAAATGGTTTGGGCAAAAGGGTATGGATATGCCAATGTTGAAAAGAATATTCCTTTCACACCAAATACAATTCATGCTGAAATTGCTTCCCTCTCTAAATCAATTACTGCTGCAGCACTCATGCAATTATGGGAGAAGAAATTATTTCAGCTGGATGATCCGGTGAACAATTATTTGCCTTTCGCAGTAACGAATCCCTATTTTCCAAAAAAGCAGATTACATTCAGAATGTTACTTACCCATTCATCATCCTTATATACAAATTACGATATA
>JAYURB010000505.1:0-2630 GCA_043756425.1 Bacteroidota bacterium | reverse complement strand
TTTCCGCACGGGCTACATCATCCTCTTGACTTTTAAGCAGTTAAGGGGATTTTTTTTGAGTGTATAGCACATGTGTAGCAAAACTTTTAAAAAATCTTAATTAAAAGTGCCTTACTCTTAATTAAAAGTCAATAATGTGTAGCGTTAATTGAACCCGTGTTTCCACCATGAAAGGTCGAATAGTTAGCAGTGATATAGAACCAAATGTATAAGCGCCGGTTATGATAGTACATAAAGTATCTACCCTTAGTTGTTTTTCTTTTCTTGCCTGTAAATATCTTGCCACTTCCAACATTACACAACCGCTTATATTAAGATTATATTTGCTCACATTAATATTTATTACATGAAAAAAAGTTATTGGTTAACCTTAGCTGTGGTTGTTATTGTCGGTCTTATCGCTATGTACATTTACTTTAGTGTTGACCTCAATACAAAGAATGCAGGTGCTATTTTATTGTATTGGATTGGTACCGCAATTATGACTTGGTTAATCAAAAAGCTATTAGATACAATCTTTGACTTTACTCAATACGATAAACCAACAATAAGAAAATACTTTGCCGGTCAATGGAAGAGTGAATACCAAGAACCGAATCAACTTAAAAGCGGTGCATACTTAATTGAAATAAAAAATAAAACTGAATGGTGGGAAAATGGTATTTACCTTTGGAATATAACAGGCTTTAGTTGTGAACATAACAACATGACATTTACTAAAGTTGATACGCAAAGTTCAGTAAGAAGAAAAGTAAATCAATTAAAGATTGTTAGAACCGGTGAAGAGTATACCGGTAATGAAGATGTGCACACACCTATTACATACAAAAGAATATTTACAAGCGCTTCAACCCACACAACACCAAAAGAAATTAAAACACAATCACCTTATGAAAGGCCACCCCGCAAAGACGGCCACCCTAAAATAACACCACCACATGAATTACCCGGTTTACAATCGGAGCCATTAAATTTTAATTCTCAAAATGATGAAATGGTTGAAAACCTTGAAGCAATATTTGCCGGTGAATGGAAAATAACTTGGTGGGATGGAATGAGAAAACTTTCTATAGATAAGTTTTTCGTGAATGGTAATAAATGGTATGAGTATGGTGTTCATCAATTTGTGGTTGAAGATGTAAAAGTAAGAGGCAATAAACTTTCATTTCTTAAACGTGGTATTAATCTGGGTAATGAAAGATTATTATATAATGATTTGACCATTGAAGAAAAGTATAAACGTTATTCCGGTGTTGAAGGCAGTGTAAAAATTTTGTATGAACAAGTTTCACAGTCTCGTGGATAGTATTAATATGATATTATATTTACCGAATCTATGAATACAACCTTTGATAGTGCATACAAAATAGTATCTAAGCTTGTTGATGATTTTAAACAAGGTCAAAAACATTATCTATCTAAAGATTATCAAGAAGCCGAGGCAAGAAAGGATTTTATAAATAAATTTTTTATTGCACTTGGTTGGGACGTTCACCATGATGAACAAAAGAACCAATACGAACAAGAGGTAAAAGTAGAAAAAGGTGTTAGTGTTAGCGGTACACAAAAGAGAGCCGATTATTCTTTTTCACTTGCGCCACATTTTACGGACTCAAGATTTTTTGTTGAAGCGAAAAAAACAAGTCAAGATTTAAACGATGAAGAATTTTATTTTCAAACCACCCGGTATGGGTGGCACAAAACAACACCATTAGCAGTACTAACAAGCTTTGAACAACTATACATTATTGATTGTAGATTTTCACCGGACATTTCAACAATCCTTAAGAAGACGGAGTATGTAAAAAATGTGAAGGTGATTGACGTGTTTATTGTTATCCTAATGATATGGTTACAGCATTCATAAATGATTTGTCAGAAAGTCAGAAATTGGAATACAGAGAAGTATGTCCTGAGTGTTCAGAAACAGGTCAATGTCAAACTTACGGTGGTGAAGGGCATGAATATTACAACGATGAGTCGGAGAAAAATTAACTTGATATGTTAACGAAAGAAGTATTTATTTCAATTATTGAAAAGTCAGTTATAAATGCGCAGGAGCTGTATAATGAAGGTGAATTACTTTTTAAAAATGGATATTTTGCTCGTGCTTACTCATTATTTCAACTTTCTATTGAAGAAACCGGAAAAGCTTTATTATCGTTCGCAACTTTTATAAATCACGATTATACAAATATTGAGGTACAGGAAAAGTTTCTCAAAGATTTTAGAGACCATAAAATTAAAAGCAAAATAGCTATTCGTATGGACATTATGGCTGCAAAATTTTTTGAAAAATCTGAAACGGATAATGGTATATCGAAGATTTTAGTTAGTAATGCGCTAACGCAATTAAAGAACCTTTCAAAATTGAATGATTTAAAAAATAGCAGTCTTTACACAGATATAGAAAATGACAAAGTAATTAATCCATCGGATTTAATAAATAAGGAAATTGCAGACAATTGGAAGTTTTACTGCTTTATACGAAATGAACAAGTTAGGCAAACAATGGAGGTTTCATTAAAGAATATTGGTTACTGTTCAGTACAAAAATAGAGAAATAAACAATAGTAGGTTGAAAGAGAAATTTACGCAGGTTAAAATATAACGGATCATGTTGGACATTT
>JAYURB010000504.1:0-2630 GCA_043756425.1 Bacteroidota bacterium | reverse complement strand
CTCCCCGGATATTTTCAATTCCCAGCTTTTCTAATTCAGTAAACATGGTGGCTGTTGCAATGCTTACATCATCACTATTATGCATAGCCATTGTTCTTGCACGAACTCTTTCTAAGGAGACTTCTATCTGTGCTTCTATTGCCTGTGCTTCTGCCTGTTTCAAATCATTGAAACGTGTATAGGTTTGCTCAAACACAGCTGCAAACCTTTTTAGCAGATCAAATGTTTCACCGGATATATTTTTATCGCAGGAAAAGGACAACCATCCTTTTGAAAAGAAAATGATATTGACAATCCACTGGTCTTCAGGAAAATTTACTTTCGTTTCAAAGAAACTATTGCGGTGTTCATTATAGTTTTTCAATTCCTGCCCTGTAAACTCCAATTTCAGCGATTTACGTTTTGCTTTCCATGCAGCAACCGCTTTAGCCATCACATAATGGTCATTGATCGGAACATGAAGGGTATGTGGCAACTGATGGGCCTGAACTGTCGTAGATAACTCAACGAATCCTGCTTCCTCATTAATGATTCCAATAGAATTTTGTACTGTCGTCTCACCCAATTCTTTTACTTGTTGAAAAAGCAAAAAAGATGTTTCCGGCAATTCATCACTTTTTTGCATTGCCATTGTTCTTGCACGAACTCTTTCCATCGCCAATTGAATCTGTGATTCTCTTGCCTGGGTTTCCGCTTGTTTCAGATCATTGAAACGTGTATAAGTGAGATCAAATACTTTTCCAAAGCGGCTTAGTATATCGAGATTAGTATCTGATAACGGAACATCTCCTACCGTTTGCAGTCCGCCAAAATTGCTGAACGAAAAAGTAGCCACATATTTTTCCATGGCGCGTGATGCAGCCTGTGCTTCTTTGGGTACTTTTTTGAATTCAGTTTCATTGAATAAATAATCATCATAAATCTTTTTTTCAAGCCCTTGCAATACATACACATATTTTATGCTCCTTTCTTTCCAGCCTTTCATCATCGCATCATGAAAAGGATAATCTTCAAACAACATGTGATAAGACTCAGGAGCTTTATTAATATCCGGATTGGCTGCCCAAACAGTATTTGACATAGAGCTTTCATCAATAATATTAATGATGCACCAGGTGAGTGCAAAATCAAGTTTGGTTAATTCTTTAAAAACAGTATCCACTAATTCAGACAGCTCGTCTGATTTTTGCATAGCCATAGCTTTTGCTCTTACTCTTTCCAGTCCTAATTCTATCTGTGCCTCTCTAGCCTGTGCTTCTGCTTTTTGCAGATCACTGAAACGGGTATAGGTTTGCTCAAAAACCTTTGCAACCCTTTTCATGATTTCCTTAACATCGTTTGTAATCAGGTTTGCAGAAAAATTGGCAAGAGATATAGCTGATCTTTTCTCAAAAGCAACGGATAATTCATAATAGTTGTTTTGCAGCAACCAATTCTTCTCTGATTCAGGAATATTTTTTAAATCGGTGTGTTCAAAAAAGAATTGAAAAAAAGCGTTTTTTTCTTCCAGAGTATATGATTGAGAATAAAAGTCTGTTTCTTTTACTCTGGCATCCCATAAATCATGATGAATAGGATTATCAAAAAAAGGAGTATGCAAAGAAACTACTGATTGATGTTCTGGTGATGCTACCCATTGTTTAAAATCTTTTATTCCTGTCTCAAAAACGAAGATTAAAGCAGAACGATCTTTCATGCTGATACCAAGATCCTGTATTTGCTGAAGAACGATTGTAATTACTTCTTTTAATTCATCGCTTTTCTGCATCGCCATTGTCCTGGCTCTTATTCTTTCTAAGGCTAATTGAATCTGTGCTTCTCTTGCCTGTGCTACGGCTTTTTGCAGATCATTAAAACGGGTATAGGCTAATTGAAAAACCCTTGTAAACCTGACCATTATTTCTTGCTCCGATTCAGTTAACCTTTTATTCCGAACACAAACCAAACATCCCTGCAGAAAATTGAAGGCATGAAGCTTTACTTCTTTTGGAGAATTAGCCAACCAACCTTCAATAGTAAAAGGGGCTTCAATGCCGTTTTCTTTGAAGGATGCCAATGTACATTTTGCCACATACGTTTCGTGCTCTGCCGTTTCTCGTTTGTTTAGCTCTATAATATTGAATGTTTCCTGATTTTTCCAGCTCAACCAGAGCTTCTGAAACGTTTTTGTTTCTGTGAGTGGAATATGATTAGGATGCTTCATTATTTTACCAACAGCAGGATTGATCGCATAAATAGAAATTCTTTGAGCCTTTTCATCTATGAGTCCAAAGCCACTCGTCGAACTCTCAATTCCCTGTTTGAATAACTCTTTATATAATATTTCAGCTGTTTCGAATAATCCATCTGAATTATGCATTGCCATTGCACTTGCCCTTACTCTTTCCAGTCCTAATTCTATCTGCGCTTCCCTTGCCTGTGCTTCCGCTTTTTGCAAATCGAGGAAACGGGTATAGGTTTGTTCAAAAACAATTGCAAACCGCTCTAATAGTTGAAGTGATGCTGCCGGTCGGGGTTCATTGGTTGACAATGCCAGCATGCCTTTGGAAAAATAAGCGATATGAATTATCCATCGATCACCCGGAAGCAGTTTTACCGGAAATGTTTCTTTACCTGTCAATTCATTCCGG
>JAYURB010000503.1:0-6048 GCA_043756425.1 Bacteroidota bacterium | reverse complement strand
ACAGTAGATGAAAAATCAACTGTGCAAAGGGTGATCAAAATGTAATCACACACCAAAACAGAAACAGAAAAGGGGGATCAATGATCCCCTTTTTTTATGCCTGAAAAGTATTGCTACATAGAGCCCATGGATTTATGCGCCCTTCTTTTGTTACGGGAATGTTTATGGTAGCTGTCGGAAAGAAATGTGATGTTACCGTCAACTTCAAGAATTGCCAAGTTTACATCTTTAATACTGGCAACACCATGTTCCCGGGCTGATAATTCTAACTCTTCCAGAGAAATGCGTTCCTTTTTAAGGTTTTTATCTAGGATGCGGCCTTCATGAACGAGGATAATTGGTTCACCCTGAAAGAAGCGATCCATAAAGCGGAAGCGGTAAATGACAAATTTTAAAATGTAATTAGTCAGGAAAAGAGATCCAGCTGCAATAAGACCTCCCGAAAGACTGTTATCAGAGCCTACCATAGCGTTTTGAACAGAATTACTTATCAATAAAATAAATACAAGATCAATTATCGTTAATTGAGAAAATTCTTTTTTACCAAAAAGTCGGATGGCTGCCAAAATGAAAAGATATACAACAACACTGCGGAGAATTATTTCTGCGGGGAAAGGCATAATTTCATTTATGTAGAACATGAGATATTATTTTTATCAAAACTAATTATTCTTTTCTAAAGATTCCAAAGGTTATATTTGCGGCATGAGATTCGAAAAACATATATTTATCTGTACAAACCAAAGACCGCCGGGCGATAAGAAATCGTGTGGGGAGGCTTGTGGTCTGGAGCTTGTAAAGGAGTTTAAAAAACAATTAAAGGACAAAAACCTGCAAAGTAAAATACGCGCTCAGAGATCCGGATGCCTCGATGCATGCGATTTCGGACCGTCTCTGGTAATTTACCCTGAAGGGGATTATTATGGAAGTGTTTCTGTAAACGATATTCCGGAAATAATAGAGGAACATATAATTAATAATCGTCCGGTAAAAAGGCTACTTATTGATTTTAACAAAAAACCGGATGGAGGAAATCCCTGAGAAATACAGAAACGACCTTGCTATTATTAGAGATACGGTAATACAGATAAACCGCGACATTAATTTAGATGGCATGGAAGTGATTTTGAGCGGAAACGAACAAAGAGCTTTTGATGAATTGAAAGAACAGCTTATACCGATTATTCAAAAACTTCAGAAAGGAGACAGGCGTTTTTTTAATTCACTGCTTTACAGGATAGATATTAATGAGAAAGATTATCGGGCTATGATTCAAAATGAAAGTGACGTTGATTTTTCCGATAAACTTTCGGAACTGATTATCAGAAGGGAATTTCAAAAGGTTTTAACCAGGCGTTTTTTTTCAGATAAAACGAATAAAAAATGAGAATGGTATAAATTTGCTAAATACATAAAACTTTTATTAATTTTAGAACATGAAAACAGGTGTAGTGGTTTTTCCCGGATCTAATTGTGATGATGACATTTTCTATATTCTTCATTCCAAATTGAAGCTTGATGTTGTTAAGTTGTGGCACAAAGACCATGATTTACAAGGATGCGATATTATCATTTTACCGGGCGGCTTTTCGTACGGAGATTATCTTCGTTCGGGAGCCATAGCGCGTTTTTCTCCTATCATGAAAGAGGTTGTTAGTCATGCTTCTAAAGGAGGAATAGTTTTTGGTATTTGTAACGGCTTTCAGATTCTTTGTGAAGCAGGACTGCTTCCGGGGGCCTTGCTGCATAATGTGCATCATCAGTTTACTTGTAAGAACACTTACATAAGTGTTGAAAATAATTTCACATTGCTCACCACTTCATTAAGAAAAGATAAAGCATATAAAATTCCGATTGCTCATGGCGAAGGAAATTTTTATGCCGATGCTGAAGCGATGAAAAAAATGATCGATAACGAACAGATTCTGTTTCGATATTGTGATGAAAACGGAAATGTTACACCACAGGCAAATCCAAACGGAACAAAGGATAATATTGCCGGCATTTGCAATGAAACAAAAAATGTATTTGGAATGATGCCTCACCCGGAACGTGCAGCAGATATAGAACTGGGAAATACTGACGGGCTGCCGATTTTTGAATCAATGTATAAAATGGTAAGAGCATAATGCTTCTTAACATAAATAGTATTTATAAAAATATTTCAACTCATTAACTACTCAAAGAAATCATACACATGAAACAAAAACTACTACTTCTATTCTTTACGCTTATTATTAATTATTCATCCCAAGGGCAATGGACTGTTCAAACCTTAAGTGGAACACGGACGGATATGGCTGCAGCTTCGGGGGGAGACAAAGCAATTTTTGCTGGTGGAATTGGTTTTATTTCCATTCCTCCACCGGCTTTTGACATGTATAATTATAATTTAAATACTTGGACAAACGGAAGCATTTCAAGAGGAAGATCCAGACTTGCCGGTGCTTCATGTGGAACGAAATTATTATTTGCCGGTGGCGCTAATGACGATATTTTATCCGTAGAGGACAATGTAGATATTTACAATGGGCTCACTTCTTCCTGGACTACAGCGACGATATCCAGGCCACGCTGCAAACTTGCCGGTGCCGGAGCAGGCAGCAAGGTCCTTTTTGCCGGAGGCGCATTTGATAACGGATCATTGCCCCCTGTATCCTATGATGCTGTTGATATCTATGATACATTAACTCAAGCTTGGACAACCGGTGCACTTTCTGTTGCCAGGCATTCACTTGCTGGTGCTGCTGCAGGAAATAAAATTATTTTTGCCGGAGGAGTTAACACGAATGGAATTTATTTTAAAACCGTTGACATTTATGATGTAACAACAGGCACCTGGACGGTAGATTCTTTGTCACAGGCCCGGTCGAATTGTGTTGCTACTTCAGCAGGGAATAAAATATATATTGCCGGCGGAATTACTGTTGGAAATATAACAAGTAAAGTTGTCGATATTTATGATGTTGTTACCGGTACCTGGACAGTTGATTCATTGTCATTAGAACGCGCAGACCTTGGTGCTGCTTCTGTTGGGAATTTTGTCATTTTCGCAGGAGGAAGAAAACAATCTACTGTTTATAACAACGTCGATATTTTCGATACTGCAACATCAACATGGACAACTTCAACCTTGACAACTGCCCGAAGCAACGCCCCTGCAGTATCAATCGGAAACATGTTTATTATTGGGGGAGGGGCCGCTTCAAACGGATTTCCTATCGGTGACGCTGAAATTTTTACAGTTCTCCCAAACAGTATTAAAAACGTTACCGATCAAAGCACATTCAACATTTTCCCAAATCCTGTTTCTGAGTATGCAAATATTAAGTTTTTAAATTCTATTACTGACGGTCGCCTGGAAATTTCCGATGCTGTCGGAAAAATTGTTTATCAGCAAAAATTGGATGTTACAAGTAAGGTTATTGCTATTCCTACTTTTGAGTATTCAAAAGGGATTTATTTTGTTAAAGTAACCGAAGGAGTAAAATCCATGACAGGAAAATTCCTGATCAATTAATTGATAAAGTTAAAGTACTAAAAAATCAAAAGGCTCCTTTGTGAATAATATTCTCAAAGGAGCCTTTTGATTTTTTAGAAGTATTTTTATTTGCTTTCAGGCAATTCTTTTTACATCAAAACAATCTTTTGCATACCTGAATAAGTATCTGCTTTTATTTTTAGCCAATAAATTCCTTTGGGAAAAGTAGTCATATCGATTTCTGTAATTTGACTTCCATTAATTCGATTAACTACTGCTCCTCTCATATCAATCAATTCAAAATTTACGGAGATACTTGAAGAAGGAATTGAAACAGTACATTTTCCTAATGTTGGATTTGGAAAAACAGACACTGATTTTTCAATAGGGCTTTCACCAACCTGGGTTGTAATATCAACTAAAATACAATCGGAGCTGCTGCAGTTTTCAGCACTGGTAACCGTCACACAATATGTTCCGGAAGATGTAACGGAAATACTTGGGCTTATATCACCTGTCGTCCATAGGTATGAATTGAATCCGGTACCAGCATTTAATGCAAAGGAAGTAGTATTTGATACAACAGTATCGTTACCAAGATTTACAACTGGAAAAGTAAAGATTTCTGCCTGTGCGGGAACTCGTGGACTTTGACAATGTGCATTGAATGTTTGTGCGTAATATATTGTACTGGAGGAAAGCGGTGGTGTCAACAGAGAACTTCCATTACCAACAATATTTCCTCCCGATGGTAAATCAAACCAAAGAATAAGATCCGGTGAATTTGCAGAAAGCGTTAATGTACCTGTTCCACAACGTTGGTTAGAGGTCGTTACCGGATCAACAACATCTGTATGAATGGTAGCATACGCAGGGATTCTGTTCGTCATGCAAATTCCTGCTCCTGATTGTGCCCAGTATGTTGCTGATGAAGAAAGAAGCGGTGTTGTAAAAGAACTACTGTTACCGACCATATTTCCTCCGATAGCAGAATCGTACCATCTGACAGTATCCTGTGAAACAGCAGAAAGTGTTACAGTTGCCGATCCGCAATTTTCAGCTGAAGTGGTTATAGGATCCACGGATGAGGAAAGTATAGAAGCAATTACAGGAATCCTGCTGCTTGTACAGTTCTGCCCCGATTGCACATAGTATGTTGCAGTCGAAGAGAGAGATGGTGTAACGAAGGCGCTGCCAGAATAAAGAGAGGTTCCTCCTGTTGCAGCGGCAAACCAATTAATTGTAGAAACAGAAGAAGCGTTTAAAGTAATAATTCCCGGTCCGCAGCGCGATACATCATTTGCCAATGGTGCAGGAGCATAACCTTCCATAGTAAATGTTGAAATGAAAGAGTTTCTTGCCGGATATATATCATTATTGGTGCTTGTATAGCAATTGAAAGTATAGGAACCTATACCTGAAGTATTAATTGTAGAGGTGAATGTAACTGTATCAAATTCTCCGGGGACAAAGGTGCCAGGAAAAAGTTGGGTAAGAGTAGCAGTGTAATTTCCGCTAATCTCTACTGTTAATGGCAATCCTGTAAAACTAACTTCGCCAAAATTTCTAATAACAACTTTAACTTTTGTATTTGGCCCACCGCAAACAGCGGATGAAGGCTCAATCAATGCAACAACAGAAGTGTATTTTAATTTATTAGAAACATTTCCCCCACTATCGGTTTTGATAATCATTGCTTCCTCCTGATTCCAACCAAAACTTCCGGAATGCCCAGCTAAAACATATCCACCATCAGAAGTTGACTCAACACTATAGCCATGATCGTGGTTGTCCCCGCCATATGTTCGGGCCCATAAAGAGTCACCGGAGGTATTGGTTTTTACAAGCCATAGATTTGGGTTTAAAGCACCATAACTACGTGTTGTTCCGCACACAATAAAACCACCGTTAGTTGCTTTTACTGTATGAAAGTCATCTGCAAGTGAACCACCAAACGTTTTTGTCCACAAAACTTTTCCTGCAGTATCAGTTTTTACCAGACAACCGTCATCGCCTGAAGTTAATGTGCTTGAATTTCCGGCAAGAACAAAGCCGTCAGAGGTAACCAATATTGATTCAATATTATCTGTGTTGGAAGTGCCGAATTTTTTGGTCCATACGGTATCCAGTGAACTATTCAAACGAATAAGGAACTGATCCAATCCTTGTGTGCCATTATAACTTTGACCGCCTAAAATATAGCCTCCATCACCAAGCAATTGAACAGCATTGGCATCATCGTATCCGAAACTTCCATATAATTTTGAATTAATCAGGTTGCCCTGATTGTCGGAAATAAGAATAAAAGCATCATAGTATTGAGCCGGCGTGCTTGTTGAATAACCCACAATAGCAAAATTACCATTTGGCAATTCTAAGATGTCCTGTGCTCTTTCTTTGCCGTTTCCACCCCAAAATTTCACCCATTGTAATTCACCAAAAGCATTTAATTTCATAAACATTACATCGTCTGAGATTCCTGTATTGCTGGTGGAATAACCACAGAGTGCAAACCCACCGTCTGCTGTAGGTATTACTTTATAAAATAAATCCTTGAAACTTAATGG
>JAYURB010000502.1:0-6050 GCA_043756425.1 Bacteroidota bacterium | reverse complement strand
TAATGCAAACAATTCATTTAATTCAACTGCTCTTCAAAATGCAATTAACCAAGCATTGACAGCAACAGGAATTAAAGAACAGAGTCTGAATGTAAATTCAATGCATATTTATCCAAGCCCTACAAATGACAATGCAACTGTAAAATTCAATCTCACTAAAAATTCAGAAGTAAGTATTGACCTTTTTAATTTAGAAGGAAAATTAATTCAGAATGTTTATTTAGGAACATCCATATCAGGTGAAAACAGTGTAAGACTTAACTTTGCATCGTATCCTGCAGGAATGTATCTCATCAAATTATCGGAAGGTGGAAAAAGTCAATACTCAAATGTTGTTGTTTCCCGTTAATTGTCAGTGTTAATATATAGGGCCAACATTTTATAAGAATGTTGGCCTTTATTTTATTCCATAATTATGTTCAAGTATCTGTTGTGTTTTTTATCCACAATCACTGGAATATTATTAAATTTGGATTTGAATGCCCAATGTTGTGCAGGTGGAAGTGGTAGTCCTATTGCTGGAGGTGCATCACAAGGAGTATTAATGGAACGCCAAATGGAATTGAATACAAACTTCCAATTTATCAGTACAGATAGATTTTATAAAAACGACTCTGAGGTCCCCGCATCTACAGGAACGTTTGACAGCTTCAACAGTACTTATGAATATTTCAGAATTGCCTACGGGGTATCAAAAAATTTAACAATGTCAGTTGAAAGTGGCTATTACTTTAACAAAAAAGAAGTTGGATTGAATGGAAATCCAGCTACAACGTATGAATCAAAAGGAATTGGCGATTTGATACTATTCCCTCGCTACGATATAATTAACTGGACCGAAATAAATCATAGAACAGAATTAACAATCGGTATAGGTACAAAAATTCCACTCGGTAGTTATAATGATTCAACAGGAAATATAGAACCATTTTCCGGAAATATTTATTATGTTTCTAAACCGACCTCCGTTCAGCTTTCTTCCGGTGCAAACGATATTATTTTTTATACTTTCTTGTTCAGAGAATACACTGAACATAATTTCAGAATATTCGCTAATTCCATGTACATTAAAAAGGGATACAATCCCAATGGAGAAAAGTTAGGTGATTTTTTTAGTGTAGGATTGTTTGCCGGTAAGTCATTATTCAATCATCTTGGAATTACTTTACAGGCACGATATGAAAGCGTGGGTGTAATGAAAATCAATGAAAGCGTTTTTCTTTTTGGGAAACCTTCTAATTATAACCCTGAAGCAACCGGATATAAAAAGGTCTATATAACGCCACAACTTAGTGTAACAAAAGGCAAATTCACTATTTATGCATCACACGATATACCGGTTTATCAATATCTAAACAGCAGTGATGACTATACTCAAATAGGTTCGAAGAATCAGACCACTTTAGGAATATCATATCGTTTTTTTGTCACGGGTGTTTCTACTAATAAGGAAGTAGTAAATGCTAAATATTATTGTCCTATGCACACTGAAGTTAAATCTGCTAAACCGGGAATATGTCCGAAATGCGGAATGGAATTGGAACATATTCCAGTGAAATATTAAAAAAATCTCACTGATGTTCTCTCAACATTTTCTGAAGTTTAATAAACTTACAAGTTAATTGACTGCAAAAAGGATTAAATTGTATATTTTTTTACGCATGTTGTACCACCATTTACATTTAAACTCATTTTTTTTATACTTAAAAGGTACCAGTCTGTTATTCCTGCAACTTTATAAAATATATTGTATCTCATTTTATTTATTATATCTTTGGTTCTCCAAAACCACCACTTGAGAAAAATATTCAATATACTCCTTGTAATGTTATACTTGATTCCCGCAATTGGATTCAGTGTGGACTTACATAAGTGTGGAAAAAAAATCAAGATCGTTTCGGTAAACGCTTCCCATAAGTCGAAATGTCCATGTGGCACTAACATGCCATTCAATTGCTGCAAAGATGTTCATCTATCAATAAAAATTGATAAAGAGCAAAAATGTTCGAAAAGCATAATTATTCCGCATTCAAATGACATTAAACAGTTTCTAACATATCCCGTTTTTACATTGGGCGTGTCATCGTCACAAATAGAAGTTTTTGATTTTAGTTCTTACCATGCACCGCCATTTAAAAATTGGCAACCTGTTTATCTAACGAACTGCACTTTCCGTATTTGACTTATTGAATTTATTGGCACAGCCGCATTCATTTGAATGGCGGCTAAAGTTGTATTTAATATTATCACACACCATTCAAAAAATTCAAAAATGAAGAGAACTATTTACCTATTTACTGCTCTAGTATTCGCTTATGCGATTACCAAAGCTCAAACAAACTACTTGGACAATTATGTTAATGCAACAGTAACACTAAGTATTATTGGTACATCAACTAATCAGTTGAACCAACCTCGTGATTTAGATTTCAAACCAAATACTAATGAGTTATGGGTTTGTAATTATGGTGATGCAAATGGAGGAACAATGATAATATTTTATAATGCCGGGTTGTCAATTCAGACAAGCGAATTCCGTCATGACGACCATGCGGACCATTTCTTCTATTATCCAAGTTCTATAGCATTTAGCGAAAATGGGCAATTTGGAGCAGTTTCCGAGATCCAAAATTCTGATCCCAATAGTCCAACTTTTATGGGACCATCACTGTGGTTGTCTGATACATCTATCTATGCTGTAATATTTCAAAACAATTGGGCGACCGGTTATCCGCTGGGTAGTCACATTGATATGTTGCATCAAAGTCCGTTTTCAATGGGTATCGCTCACGATAGTGCTGAAGCATACTGGGTGATGGATGGTTATAATGGTAACATCTGTAAATATGATTTTGTTAATGACCACAGTCCAGGATACGATAACCATTCTGCCGGTAAAATATGGAGATACCAGGATGTAACAGTTACACGTGTTCCACAAGTGCCGAGTCATATGGTACTTGATAAAGCTAATCATTGGCTATATTTTGTTGATGGAGGGAATAAAAAGATTAAAAGAATGGATATCATGTCAGGAACAATATCAGGCAATCTTACCCCACCCTCTACAGGTAATGAATCATTAGCTTTATATAAAAAGGTTTTAAGTGCAACTGTTGAATTAGTGGATTCGCTTGGCACACAACCCTGTGGAATCGATTATTACAAAGACCGTTTGATTGTTTCAGATTACACAACCGGGGATATTTACTTATATAATACTTCCGGAGCATCTGTAACAATTCTCGATACGATTGTTACGGGTCATCCAGGAATGATGGGCATTAAAGTCGGCCCTGATGGACACATTTGGTGTGTGAACAAAACTGAAAATAAATTGTACCGTCTGGATGCTGGCAAACCTTCTATTGATGCTGCCGTTATTAATATTTCTTCTCCACTTGTTGAGAATGCAACTAAAAATTTTTATTCAACGGCATTTGATTTCTGTTCCGGGAATATTATTCCTTCGGCTACGATTGTAAATACTGGAATGGACACAATTCTAAACATGGAAATTCATTACATGCTTGATGGTGGCGCTCATACAATTTATAATTGGACAGGTTCACTAATGCCAGATTCCTCCCTCTCGGTTTCTTTGCCATCAACGTCTGTTACTTATGGTAGCCATCAAATCGACGTTATGATTATGATGGTTAACGGAATGCCTGATGAAGTCGAATTAAATAATATAACTACTGGTTCATTTAGAGCTTTCTCGCCAGTACAGACGTTGCCATTTACTGAAGATTTTAGCGGAAATGCATTTCCTCCTGCAAACTGGAGTTACGTTCACTTCAACACCAATAATTTCATGAAAAGATCAACTACAAGTGGTTTTGGTATTGGTTCCGGCTCAATGACAATGAATAATTTTTCAGGGCCAATGAATATCACCGGGCAGGAAGATTATTTGATGTCCCCATTGCTTGATTTCAGTACAGCTACTTCGAATACTTATTTGCAATTCGATGTTGCCTATGCCAAGTATGCAACCGGAGATGTTGATGAGTTAAAAGTTGTCGCATCTACAGATTGTGGTACCACATGGTCTCAGTTGTATGATAAATCCGGGACGTCATTAGCAACAGGTCCCAATACGACTTCAGCATTTGTTCCTTTGGCGACCCAGTGGAGAACTGACTCAGTTAATTTAGGCTCTCTTGCCGGTGAAAGCGAAGTTATGCTCGTCTTTACATCAATAAGCAATTATGGAAATAATGTATTCGTGGACAATATTTTCGTGGGAGCACTTAACGTAGGAATTGATGAAGCTAATTCGAATTTGTCATTTAACGTATTTCCAAACCCGGCTATTCGTGAGATTAATATAAAGTATGCAGGTTCAGCTATCAAGAAACTTACAATTACAGATATAATCGGAAGAGAAATCTATTCAACCCCCTTATCATACACTCAGGGAATATTGAAACTAAATATATCCGGCTGGAACAATGGAATTTATTTCGTCAATATTCAATCAGATAATCTGTCTCAAACACAAAAGGTAATTATTTCAAATTAATTATTCAAACTTAAACTTAAACTTAAAATTATGCGTCACTTGGGAATTACACTTTTAGTTGTTATTTGTTGGCTAAGTACTTATGGCCAGTATACTATCACGGGTTTAGTAAATGACAGCTCATCGAATCCAATCTCAGGTGCACGCATTACTTTGTTCGATTCTACTCTTTCAGTTTTTATTGAAGAACGAACAGATTTAGCAGGACTCTTTACAGTAAACAATATTCCCCCTGGTAACTATTCGCTTGGCGTTGAAAAATTGGCAAAGGAATATTCGGAACAATCTGTAACTATTCCGATGAGTAATCAGCTTAATATTATCTTACAATCGGAAACGCAACAAGGAGTTTGGAATACAATCATTCAGGCTCCGGAAGCTCTTGGTGGAACAAATCTTGGAATACTAATGCCGAATGGCAGAATATTTTATTGTCATAGCACTAAAGACCCCTTTTATTTCGACCCGACAATTGATGATACCATCCCATGCATCGGTGACACATCTATCCTTGGATGTACAGGACCGATCTTAATGCCGAATGGCTTAGTAGTTATGGCCGGAGGAACATTGCAAGAGGTTTATGGGCCGGGGTGTCAAAGAGTAAAGACTTTCGATTACCTGACCAATGCTTGGATATTAAGAGATAGCTTACTCGATTACAGATGGTATCCTACTGTCACAAAGCTAGCGGATAATCGCTTGTTAGTATTTGGCGGTGGCAATCTGAATAATCCTCAACGTACAAATACTTCTGAGATTTATGACCCATCAAACTGGACTACACAATGGACAGATACAATTGCAATTGGTAATGAGGTTTCGCCAAACGTTTTATTGTACAATGGGAAGGTTCTTATGACTCATCGACCACCACAATTATTTGACCCGGTTACGATGCAATGGGATTCTGCAGGACAATTTATACAAGGACCAAGAACTCCCAATGGTGATCATCCTGATCATGAGATTGTGCAGCTATCAAACGGAGAAGTAATAGCAGTGGGATATAAATCTTATACAACAAATCTTGGAACTTATGTTGAACGTTATAATCCAATTTTCGATTCCTGGTCCTTAGGAAGTAGTATTGCTCCAATTCGTTCACAAGCTAAAACGGTATTGTTACCTACCGAAAAAATCCTTGTAATCGGTGGACACAAAGAGGATATGGCGGATACAACTTCTGTTAATGCATGGGGATTTATGAATTTGTGTGATGAGTATGAACCTACTTCAGATTCATGGAGAAGATTAGCACGATTAAATATTCAAAGGGAATATCATTGTAATACTATTTTGATTCCGGATGGTCGTGTAATTGCAGTTGGTGGAGACGGACAACCGGGCAACGAGCCTCCATTCAGTTTTATAGAAGGATTCAAACCACCATATTTATTCAGAGGAATTAGACCGGCTATAAATAATTTATCAACTACGAATTTTCAGCGAGGATTAATTTTTTCATTCAATGTTGATTTCACTGATTCATTAACCGATGTTTTATTAATTTCAACGCAAG
>JAYURB010000501.1:0-6053 GCA_043756425.1 Bacteroidota bacterium | reverse complement strand
AACCTGTGGCAATCCCATACCAACAGTTTCAACTACTTTTTGATGAGAAATTTCTTCATCCAATTGAGCATTTACTACATCTTTTTGATTCTTCATTGCATAATCAACAGCCTGAGTTAGGGAAAAATTAAAAGTTGAATCTGCCTGCTGTGCTACAAGAGGAAGCCAAAAAATGGTGTTTAAAAAAAACAGATATAATTTTTTCATATTCGAATGGACGATTTAGCGGATAAAATATTTTAAGATAAATGAGTAAATGATTTTTTATATTTCTGAATCAGTTTAAATCCTTTAATGGTTACAATGCCATGCAGGAAATGATCAATCAAGCTGATTTGTACATCGGCAAGTTTGAATTTATTAGGAGGGAAAATGGAAGGATTCATACCCATTTCAACTTCCTCAATCCGTAAGCGTGCCATAAGCTTTATTTGCAATTCTTTTCTATAAAGCTCTTTTTTAATACCGCTTTTAATGTTTTCTTCCACAAAGCCTA
The DNA here is from genome assembly GCA_043756425.1 of Bacteroidota bacterium. Taxonomy (GTDB): domain Bacteria; phylum Bacteroidota; class Bacteroidia; order AKYH767-A; family 2013-40CM-41-45; genus JADKIH01. The sequence continues at coordinate 5,557 of JAYURB010000501.1, read as the reverse complement.
TTAGCGCCTTTTCTTTGAATTGCATAAAGCACTTCCAGGAATCCGGATGGTATTTTTGCAGATCGTAAAAGACTGATGGATTTACGCGACCAAAGAAATTTTCAAGATGTATCATAACCTTTAGCATTTCATCGATTGCATCCACACTCTGCGACCGTATTTCCTGCATCTCCTTTTCCTGTTTTAATAACTCTAATTCAGTAAACGATCTTACGAGCGACTCCTTATCTTTATAATACTGATATATTGTCTTTTTTGAAATTCCCAAGGTAGAAGCGATTTGATCCATCGTTATTGAACGAATACCGTGCTTGAAAAAAAGCAATCCCGTTTCAATAATGATGCGATTTTCTATGTTGGTCTTTTTCATTGGGGCTGCAATACTATGGAAACTTTTTAATTACTCAAAGTTTCCTTGCTAAATTTTAATATTATGATAATATGAATTTCAGAAATCCGGCGTCATTTTTTGTATTCCCTTGATTTTCAAAAGAAAAATTCGATTATTACTTAAAGAAAAAATCGGAATACTCTAAATTGTATTACAATCAACTGCACTAAACATTTCTATTTTATTATTGGAATTCTTCCAAAATAGGGCATCAAACAACAAATTTCATTTTGTACATTCGCCTTTTCATAAATAAAAGATGACTTTAAACTCATTAAATGCGATTTCGCCTCTGGATGGTCGTTACCGTGAACAGATTTTAGATTTAGCCTTATACTTTTCTGAAGAAGCTTTAATGAAGTACAGGCTTTTGGTTGAAGTTGAATACTTTATTGCTTTATGGGAGATTCCATTACCTCCACTTGAGAAAAGGACAAAGCCTGATTTTGAAAAGCTGAGAGATATATACAGAAAATTTTCCGTTTCAGACGCCATTGAAATTAAGAAAATCGAAAAGGTCACTAACCATGACGTTAAAGCTCTGGAGTATTTTTTGAAAAATAAAATTTCAGAAACTCCTGCAGTTGAGTTCAAGGAATTTGTTCATTTCGGACTTACATCACAAGATATAAATAATACTGCATTTCCTCTTGCTTTTAAAGGTGCTGTTAATGAAGTATATCTTCCCATACTTAAGAAAGTTGTTGACCTTTTAAAGTCTTTTTCCGATAAATGGAAGGATGTACCAATGCTTTCAAGAACGCATGGACAGCCGGCTTCACCGACCAGGCTTGGAAAAGAATTTATGGTATTTATTGAGCGCTTAGAAACTCAAGTAAATTTATTAAAGGAACTTCCTTTTTCTTCTAAGTTTGGTGGTGCCACCGGTAATTTTAATGCCCATTTCGTTGCTTTTCCGAAAATCGACTGGAAAGCTTTTGCGAATCGTTTCGTAAATGATAAATTGGGATTAAATCGTCAGCAATTTACAACACAGATTGAGCATTATGATTTATTATGTGCATTCTTTGATGCTCAAAAAAGAATCAATAACATTCTAATCGATCTTAACCGCGATTTATGGACATACATTTCCATGGATTATTTCAAGCAGGAAGTAAAGGAAGGAGAAATCGGATCTTCTGCCATGCCTCATAAAATTAATCCTATTGATTTTGAAAATTCAGAAGGTAATCTCGGCATAGCGAATGCATTGTTTTCACATCTTTCTTCTAAACTTCCTATTTCCCGTTTGCAAAGAGATCTTACAGATTCAACAGTTTTAAGAAATGCGGGAGTTCCTTTTGGTCATACAATTATTGCAATGAAGTCATTACTTAAAGGTCTTGGAAAATTAACAATTAATAAAAGCGCTATTGAAAAGGATCTTGATGATAATTGGGTAGTTGTTGCAGAAGCTATTCAAACAATTTTGAGGAGAGAAAATTACCCCAATCCTTATGAGCAATTAAAGGAACTGACCCGTACGCATGCAAGAATTGATAAAAATGCAATTCAGGATTTTATCAAATCACTTAACGTTAGTGAAAGTATTAAACAGGAATTGATTTCTATTACACCTTTTAATTATACGGGAATATGATTTTATTATTTCCTGAATCATGAGGAAAATTGAATTATCCAAATGAAGGTTTGTGGCTTTACTTTTATTCGCAATGCAGTTAAGTACGATTACCCTGTTGTAGAAGCTATATCATCAATTTTACCGCTATGCAATGAATTCATTGTAGTTGCCGGAAATTCTGATGACAATACACGCAATTTAATAGAGCGAATAGATCCGCTAAAAATTAAAATCATCGATAGCGTCTGGGATGATTCACTTCGAAAAGGAGGAAAGGTTCTTGCCCTTGAAACCAATAAAGCTATTGATGCATTGCCGAATGATTGTGATTGGGCTTTTTATATTCAGGCCGATGAAGTGCTTCATGAAAAATACCACGATACCGTTAATGAATCCATGCAAAAGTTTAAAGATAATAAATCAGTCGATGGACTTTTATTTGACTACCTGCATTTTTATGGCTCTTACGATTATGTTGGTGATTCAACCCGGTGGTATAGAAATGAAGTCAGGATTATTCGTTGCGATAAAACTATTCGTTCTTTTCGTGATGCCCAGGGTTTTAAAAAAAATGGACAATTACTTAAAGTAAAAAGTGCCAATGCTTCAATTTACCATTACGGCTGGGTAAAGCCACCTGATCTTCAGCAGGAAAAGCAAAAATATTTTCATTCACTCTGGCATGCTGACGAATGGCTAAAGAAGAATATTTCTTCGGAGAATGAATTTAATTATTCCAATATAGATTCTTTAAAGCCCTTCATAGGAACTCATCCACTTGTTATGAAAAATAGAATTGAAAAAAGTAATTGGTCATTTAATTTTGATCCAAGCCGCAAGAACCTTTCTTTCAAATCACGATTAAAAAAAGGCATTGAAAATTTTACTGGCTGGAGACCCGGTGAATACAAAAATTACAAGTTGTTGAAATAAATTTTCGGCTACGAAAATATTACCATCCTGAAGCCAGAACATCAGCAAGGTGCATTATCTTAAGTTTTTTATTTTGTTTTTTAATATAACCGTCGAGGTGCATTAAACACGATACATCGGTAGAAATCAGATATTCTGCTTCCGTTGCTTCAGCATGAATGAGTTTTTGTTCAGCCATTCCTACTGCAATGGATTCATATTTCACGGAAAAAGTTCCGCCAAATCCACAGCATGTCTCAGTGTCTTCCATTTCTTTTAAGGTTAAACCTTTTACTTGAGAAAGAAGTGAACGGGGAGCCGACTTAATGCCCATTTCCCTTAAGGCGCTGCAAGAGTCGTGATAAGTTGCTATTCCGTCCAGTCTCGCACCGAGGTCTGTAATTTTTAAAATATTTACTAAAAAATCACTTAACTCATAAATGTTTTTCTGTATCGTCTTTGATTGATTGAACTGAACTGTATCCTGAAATAATTCCGGATAATAATTTTTTACCATTCCTGCACACGAAGCGGATGGTGATACGATATAGCGATCATTGGGAAAGTCAGCAATAAATTTTTCTGCTACTTCTTTACAGGTATCCCAATAACCTGCATTGAAAGCAGGCTGACCGCAACAGGTTTGAGCAGGATTATAATTTACTGAACAACCGGCCTTTTCAAGAACTTTTATGGTATTAAAAGCTGTTTGTGGATAAATCTGGTCAATAAAACAGGGTATAAAAAGATCTACTATCATTCTTTATATTTTTTCTTTCCGCATGCGAAGTAACAAAATCAAGCCGACAATGAAAAAAGTTGCAAGCACTATTATACTGCTGCGCATGCTTCCTGTAATTTCATTGATATATCCAAAAGCAAAGGTGCCGAGAACCGTACCTAATCTGTCACTTACGTCATAAAAACTGAAATAGGAGGCATGGTCAATCGTTTTTGGCAGCAACTTCGAATACGTGGAGCGTGAAAGTGATTGTATTCCTCCCATTACCAGTCCAACTACAGCAGCAAGAATCATGAACATGTTTTTTTCATCAACACCATATTCTTTATTGCACATATAAGCGCCTACACAAACAAGTACCCATATTACTATCGCTATGGATAAAGACATAATATTGCCAAACTTCTTTGACAAGGTACTAAATAGGTAAGCGCCACCTATTGCCACAAACTGAATGATTAGAATAACTGTTATTAAAACTGAAGAATCGAGTTTCAATTCCCCTGCACCAAATAAAGTTGCAACATACATTACGGTTTGAACTCCCATATTATAAAAGAAAAAAGAAAGAAGGAAGGTCTTAAGCCGCGAAGTTTTCTTTAGCTGTTGCCAAACCTTTTTTAATTCATGATAGCCATGAAAAAAATAACGGCCATGTTCATGCTTTCTTTCATGGTTATCTTTCAAATGCCGGAAAGTATATTGAGCGAAAACAAACCACCAGATCCCAACCAGTAAAAACGCCAAACGTGTAGCCAGGCCGCTGCTAATGTTACCATACCATTGAGGAAACATGATCATGGTTAAACAAAAAATAAGTAACAAGGAACTGCCAATGTATCCCATAGCGAATCCTTTTGCACTAACTTTATCCTGATCTTCAGGGACTGCTATTTCTGGTAAAAAGGCATTATAGAAGACAATGCTTCCTGCATATCCAATGGCAGCAAGCATTGCACCAATTACCCCAATCCAAAGTGTATTCAGCGATTGGAAAAAAAACAGGGAAGCACAAGATAAAGCACCCAGAGTACTGAAAAAAAACATGAATGCTTTCTTTCGGCCACTGTAATCTGCTATAGAAGATAGCAGTGGGTTTATTACAGCGATAACAAGGAAGGCCAGAGAAATAGCATACGTCTGCAGAGAATCGCTGTTATAAGTCCTTCCAATAAACTTAACGGTGTTGGACCCGTCAACAGTTGTTATGGCATGAAAATAAATAGGAAATAACGCTGATGTAATAACCAATGAATAAGCTGAATTTGCCCAATCATACATGGCCCAGGCATTGATGGTTTTTTTATCCGCTGTTTTCATTGTGTTTTGTTAGGAATTATACAGAACTCAGACTTAAACTTTTAACTGTTTCAACAAAAAATTTTACCTTTTCAGGATCTGTATCCGGATACAGTCCATGCCCTAAATTCGCTATGTACCTTTCAGTACCAAATTCTTTAAGCATTTTTTTTATTTCTTTTTCGATTACTTCATATTCTGCATACAATAAACATGGATCCATATTTCCCTGGAGGGTCTTATTCCCGCAAAGTTTTCTTGACTCTGAAATGTCCATGTTCCAGTCGAGCCCGATTACGGAACATGATAATTCTGAAAATTCTTTCCGTGCAAAATATGCTCCCTTTGCAAAAACAGTAACAGGTACTTCTTTTATTGAATCGCATATATCACCGATATACTTTAGGGAAAACTCTTTGTATTGATCGGGAGAAAGTATTCCGGCCCATGAATCAAAAATTTGAATAAGATCTGCTCCCGCTTTGACTTGTCCTTTTAAATAATTTATGGTACTCAGTGTAATTTTTTCTAAGAGTTTATGAGCGAGTACCGGTTCTGTATACAGAAACTTTTTTGCTTCGCTAAATGTCTTACTGCCTTTTCCCTCTATCATGTAAGAAAGGATGGT
>JAYURB010000500.1:0-2632 GCA_043756425.1 Bacteroidota bacterium | reverse complement strand
ATAACTCTTTTTGAGCTCCTTAAACATTTCCATGGCTTCCTTCCACCCTTTTTCGGGAATTCCCCGGGCGACCATTCCAATGACAAAATCGCCTTCTTTAATACCAAGAGCTGCAGGATCTACTTTATATTGAGCAACGTTGTCACCGTTAAAACCAACAATGATTTTATATACAGGTTTTTTCTCGGCCAGCAGTGTATGTATGGCATCAATATTTTTCTGTGCAGTATAAATTACTGCTTGGGCAGAAGCAAGATTATGTTTAGCTTCATCAACAAATCCTTTATCCTTATTACTGAAGTTTAGCTCATATTCACCATGGGTAGTAATGACAAATGGAATACCTAGTGGCAGTGCAACCCTTGCATTATAAAGATCTGCTTCATACATCTGGCTATTTATAATATCGAACCGGTATTTTATAAGTGTGTTTTTAAAATATCGTGTATTTAACCAATTTCGAAAAGTGATTTTGGGATTAATTTTTTTCAGAAGAGCATTAATTTTCCAAATAATAAATGGAATGTGCTTATCCGTATAACAGATAATTTTTACCTTTTTAGAAAAAGAGGATTGAAAATCTTTATTACTCCACTCCGGTTCGTGATTATAAACAAAAACTTCATGACCCATATGACTCAATTCCTCTGCCAGACGCATAGCAAACATCTGAGCTCCTCCAAGGTCAAGATTAGTTAATGAAAACAGGATACGCATAAAATTGGCTTATTTCAGTCGCTGTAATACTTCTTGAACAATTCCTTGTGGTAGTTTTCTCCTGTCTTCCATATAAAACTTAACGTTCCATTATTATCAACTGTTTCTTTAGTCAATCCGGTATTATTTTCCGGAACAATTTGAATATTCGCTTTTTTACCCAGTGCTTCTTCTAAAAATCCAAGAATCTGATCTGCTGATAAAGGCTTGTCGGTTTCAACATTAACTGTTATCTTTTTTTTGCCAAACTTACGTTTTATATCATTAAGAATAACTGAAAGATCTGCAACATCGATTATATGACGAATTGCGCCGCTCTTTAAAGTTATAAGCTTACTCCGGCGAATACTATCGGCAAAAAAATTAGTTAAAGTATGTGGATTTGTACTAATGCCAACAAGATTTGGCAATCGGACAATCAGGAAATCGATATTACTCTCTCTGAGTAATTTCTCTATGAGTAGTTTATGAATTATATAGGGATTTGAAGATTTGGAAGGATCAAAAATAGATGTGGTCGAAAAATAAACAAATGTAGAGCCTAGAGTTAATTTATTGATATACGTTTTAATCAAGTTTATTTCTTTCTCAAAAGCACTACCTGCCAACTCTCCGGAATTTGAAACCCCGGAAGAAAAAAGCACATCCTCTTCCCAACCGGAAATATCTTTTAAGGCGCCGGCAACCATTCCATTACCAACGATCACAATATGTTACTTTTTATCTGCACTTTATTGACAATATTACTTCGCTTTTTACTGAATTTGCAAATTTATAGTTTTCATTAACCTGTTAAATAAATTATTAATAATCAATAACTTACCAGGATCTCTTTATTTTCTCGTCTTTGATAATGTATGCCACACCATTTTCAGTCTGATGAATTCTGTCAGAAAGATTATTCTTAGAAAGATAATCATGAACAGCTTTTGAGCATCCTTCCCAGAAATTATAATCGTCGATTAATATTAAGCCGCCACTTGAAACCTTGGAGTAAAACTCATTCAGGCACGTCATTGTTGATTCATACCAATCTGCATCCAAGCGGAGAATAGCAATGGGTCCGGTATTGTTCTTATGCAAGGTTTCATTGAACCAGCCCTGAACCAATTCAGGAGCTTTAACTCCGGATAGTTCCATTGCACTTTTTGCATATTTCATTTCTGCTTTGCAATTGTCGTAATAAAATTCACTGTCACGATTTTTCTGCCAGTCGATAGCATCCTTACCGTCGTTTTCATTTGCGGGAGGAAGTCCTTCAAAACTATCAAAGAGAAAATATTTTCGATCACGGCCACAGATTTCAGCCATGGCAGCCGACATACCACCTCTCCAAACACCGCATTCTACAATGCATCCGGGAGTATTTTTAAAACGATCCACCATTGAGAGATTATCAACAAATTGAGGAATCGGAATCATTGTAAATTCTTTATATTTTGCATAAAGATTCATGAATCTCAATGACTTTTTTCTCTTTTCATCGTCTTGATTGTGATGTCTTCTAACAGTTAATCCAAATATTTTGAATAAACCATGCACTGTATCTTTTATCATAGAAATAATCATTTTAATTTTTAGTAATTTCCCATTTAGCATCTTCAAAATATGCACATTCATTTTGTGTATAATGCCAGTCTCTTTCTTTACCGATAATTAGTACTTTAAAGGGGCAAACATTTCGAATCACATCGTAAATTTGTTCTCCGGGTGGTCCTGACAGATATACATTAAAATGATACTGTCCCTGATATAACCTCAATCTCGGGAACCTGCAAGTTACAATTTGAATTCCCTTCTCTTTACAGAGTGGCAACTCTCTGCTGTTAAGACTTACGTGAACCAATCCTTTTTCCATAGAATCTAGAATCTGAACCGTTAGCCAGGAAGTAGTCCGTGTTTCTTCAGGAATATT
>JAYURB010000499.1:0-2637 GCA_043756425.1 Bacteroidota bacterium | reverse complement strand
GACTACGCTACAAACTCGGCAATTACTTTGCGTTAAAATCGCATCTTACTTACGGTCGCGTTTCAGGAGATGATAAACTTACACAGGAATTTTTCAGGAATTACAGAAACCTTAGCTTTTTCTCCGATATTTATGAATTCAATATAAATTTCGAAGGAGCATTTCAACAGGAACAGGTTGGACACCGTTACCGTTTAAGGAAAGTTAGAGGTATTCGCGGTTATGAATTATATACCTACGCTTTTATTGGAGCAGGAGTGTTTCATATGGATCCGAAAACAGAATTTAAGGGGACATCCATTCGCCTGCAACCACTCGGTACTGAAGGACAAGGATTAGTAGCTTCCCGTTCAAAATATTCCTTGTTTCAATTTTGCATACCTGTTGGTATCGGTTTTAAATATACCATCGATCGCCAATGGGGTGTAGGTCTTGAACTTGGTTTAAGAAAGACATTTACGGATTATATTGACGATGTTAGTACGACCTTTTTTGATTTTGCAAGTTACCCGGGTGCTGACCCATTAGCTGCTTTGGTTGCCGATCGCTCCAATAGAACCAAACCTCAGATTACCGATGCCGGAGCACAAAGGGGCGACCCCCGTGAAAACGATTCTTATATGTTTGCTATTTTTAGTATTAACTATAAGCTTTCTTCAGGCCGTGGGTTTTTACCACGTTTCTAACCGATTTTCTGAGCCACAATTTATTTCTATCATTCACGTTTGCTTAACTCCCTTATGCCGGTTAATAAAATAAAATTCTGCCTTATTTTTTTTATATTTGTTTTGGCCTATAATTCTGAAGCTCAATACAATGAGGTAGGTTTTTTGGTGGGGGCTTCTAACTATAAAGGAGAGCTTTCAAGGCATTTATTCAACGATAAATTCATTCATCCTGCTGCCGGAGTTTTTTACAGGCATAATTTTGACCGCAGAAGAAGCTGGAAAATAGAAATAATGTATGGCAAGATTTCAGGAGATGATGCAAAAGCCAGTACTCCTTTCGAACTGGATAGAAACCTGTCTTTTTACTCAAGTATTTTAGAAATTTCCCCGCAGTTCGAATTTAATTTCCTGCCCTTTGAAACAGGAAGGAGCGACTATCCTTTTACACCTTATCTTTTTACCGGAATTTCTTTCTTCAAATTCAACCCAAAAGCAGAAATTGGAAATAGTACTTATGATTTACAACCCCTCGGAACGGAAGGTCAGGGTACGAATGGTTTAAAACCCTATAAACGCCTTCAGGTTGCTATTCCTATTGGCGGTGGTATTAAAATATCCGTTGGAAGCATTGGAATAGGAATTGAAGTTGGTGCCAGAAGAACTTATACTGATTACCTGGATGATGTTAGTACCTTGTATCCGGATATGAATTCGCTGCTTGCTGCTAAAGGCCCTGTTGCTGTTGCATTATCTGACAGATCATTCTCCAGACTCGATACCTCAGCAGCTATTCCTATTGCTTTTGGAAAACAAAGAGGAAATGCTAGTGATAATGATTGGTATGTTTTTGCCGGGGTTACTGTTTTCTGGCGACTTACAAGTGTATTAAAGGATATTTGCAAACCGTTTAAATTCAGAAGGTACTGATAATTATTCTAATCAAGATCATTTTATATTATCAATTATTATTTTTTGATTATATAAAATTATTATTTTAGCTTTAAATCAACTAATAAATTATCAAAACAATTAATAGATTCCTTTCATTTTAACAAAACATTATCAATTCCTCTAACCACAAAGCTTTTTCCAAGACCTAATTTACTAACTTGCGCCGCCAATAAGTTACCGTTGTCGATACTAAAAGATAAAATAAGCATCTCTAAACTACCCCGGCACGTTGCTATCATTATGGATGGCAATGGAAGGTGGGCACAGCGCCAGGGAGCAGAACGTGTTTTTGGACACCAGAACGGCGTTACAGCTGTTAGGGAAACTACTGAAGCTGCTGCTGAACTAGGTGTTAATTTTTTGACATTGTATGCTTTCTCAACAGAAAACTGGAAAAGACCTATTGAAGAGGTAAATGCGCTGATGGAACTTCTGGTATATACCATTCACGCAGAAAAAGAGACTTTAAACAAAAATAATATTCGTCTTCAGGCAATCGGAAATCTTGATTCATTACCCCCTAAATGTTACAAAGAACTTATGGAGGCTATCGATGAAACTTCAGGGAATTCCAGAATGACGCTTATTCTTGCCCTTAGCTACAGTGCGCGTTGGGAAATCACAGAAGCCGTGAAAAATATTGCCTGTGATGTTCAAAAAGGTAAACTTAACCCGGAAAATATTGATGATGGTTTAGTTTCTTCCTACCTGACTACATCAGGCATTCCCGATCCGGAAATGCTTATCCGAACAAGTGGTGAAAACCGAATAAGTAATTTTTTATTGTGGCAAATAGCCTATACAGAACTGTACTTCACCGATAAACTGTGGCCTGAATTCACAAAAGAAGATTTTTATACTGCAATAATAGATTTCCAAAACCGGGAAAGACGGTTTGGGCTAATAAGTGACCAAATCAGCTGATAAACTATATGAAACGTTTTTTTTTATTTATATTGATACTTGCTTCTTCTATTTCTGCGAAGGCCCAGTTGCAAGTAGGAAACGACAGTCTGAC
>JAYURB010000498.1:0-2638 GCA_043756425.1 Bacteroidota bacterium | reverse complement strand
GTTACATCGATGTTACTGGAAGAAACGGGACAAACCCCATTAGAAATGCTCCATCTAAATTTATACGTACCGAAAATCATTCCGTTAACATCGGTTGTTGCGCTATCGGGATCTACAATCGTTGGAACATTTGGACCGCTTACTCTTGTCCAGATTCCTGTACCAACTAAAGGAACATTTCCTACAAGAACGGTTGAAGTAACAGTACATAAATCCTGATTCGGTCCGGCATTTGCTGTCGTTGGCAAATCGGAAATTGTAATTAATATGTCATTGACAGAGTTTGGACAAAATCCGTTTGAGATTGTCCATCGTAAGAAATAATCTCCTGCAATCATGCCGGTTACAGTAGATGCAGGATTGGTTGGAGTTGTAATTACAGGAACATTTGGACCGCTTATATAAGTCCATATTCCTGTACCAATAACCGGATTATTAGCAGCAAGTGTTACTGAGTTAACATTGCAGATATTCTGATCGGGTCCTGAATTTGCAGCCGTTGGAGGGGCTGTATTGGTAATAATTACAGTATCACTTAATGGTGTACATGCACCGTTTGAAATAGCCCAGCGGAATACATAAACACCCGGTATCATGCCTGAAATTGTAGGTGCAGGTATAGTTGTATTGGATATAATTGGAATATTTGGACCACTTACCAATGACCACACGCCGGTACCGAAAACGGGAGTATTGCCATTCAAAGTTGTATTTACCACATTGCATAAATTCTGATCAGGTCCTGCATTGGGTGTAGTTGGAAGATTGTAAATAGTAATTCTGACATTATCGGATGTAGAAGGACAAGTTCCATAACTAATTGTCCATTTGAAAAAATATACTCCAGGGATTAAACCGGTAATTGATGAAGAAGGATTAACAGGACTCACAATTGTTGCTGTATTAGGTCCACCTAATTGTGTCCAAACGCCGGAACCTATTGTTGCAGTGTTTCCTGCAAGATTTGTTGAAGTTACATTGCATAAAGCCTGATCAGAACCTGCAACAGCTACAGTGGGCAAATCATAATTCGTAATTTGAACACTATCTGATGAAGCAGGACAGCTTCCATTAGTAATCGTCCAATTAAAAATGTAAACGCCGTCTATCAATCCTGTTACATTTGAATTAGCCAGTGAAGGTGATGTTATAGTCGGTACATTAGGTCCACTTACTAGTGTCCATAAACCGTTTCCGGATGTGGGATTATTTCCGGATAAAGTAATTGAAGGAGAATTACAAAGAACCTGATCACTACCGGCATTTGAAATTGTCGGTAGATCATGAAGCGTTATTTGAACGTCATCAAATGTAGGAGTACAGATACCGTAACTAATGGTCCAACGAAATACATATACTCCCTCAATTACGCCTGTCATAACTGCTAATGGATCGGATGGATTTGAAATTACAGGGATATTCGGTCCGCTGATAAAAGTCCAGACTCCTGATCCAATGGTAGGAGGATTACCATTCATTGTTATCGAGCTGGCATTACATAAAACCTGATCAAGGCCTGCATCTGCTGTTGGAGGTAAATCATAAACAGTCATTTGCATTTCGTCAAAGGAGGAAGCGCAATCGCCATTACTTACAGTCCAACGGAAAATATACACTCCATCAACAAGGCCGGTAACGGTTGAAGCAGGATTGGAAGGTGAAACAATTGTTGGCACATTAGGCCCGCTGATCGTAGTCCAGCTGCCTGAACCTGATGTTGGAGTGTTTCCAGCAAACAATGCTGAAGTTGCATTGCATAGGCTTTGGTCTATGCCTGCATTTGCAACAGTTGGCAAGCTTGAAATACTGATTTGAATGTCGTCAGTAGAAGGTGGACAAACACCGTTAGAGATTGTCCACCTGAAAACATAAACTCCTGCAATCATGCTGTTTATTCCCGTATTCGGGCTTGCAGGAGAAATAATATTGGGAACATTTGGACCACTGACAGTAGTCCATAGTCCGGAGCTAATTAGCGGAGGATTTCCGGAAACATTTGTAGAAGTAACATTGCAAAGCGCCTGATCATTTCCGGCAACAGCAGTTGTAGGCAAAGCGTTTATGGTTATCTGAACATCGTCGGAAGAATTTGAACAAGCACCATTGGAAGTAGTCCAACGGAAAGTATAAACACCTGTTGTCATTCCCGTTACTGCTGTGTTTGGAGCGGAAGGAGAAGTAATAACCGGAAGATTAGGTCCACTTACCAGAATCCAGTTACCTGATCCGGAAGCAGGGTTATTGGCAGCAAGAGTTACTGTAGTAACATTACAGATTGTTTGATCAGTTCCTGCATTCGCTCCTGTTGGTAATGCATAGTTTGTTATAGATAATGTATCAGCAGTACTGTCACAACCTGTAGTAATTGTCCAGCTGAATGTATAGGTTCCCGGTATTAACCCTGTGACAGAGGTAGTTGAAGAAGTAGGTGAAGCAATGGAAGGGATATTGGGTCCACTTATTATTCTCCAGGTTCCCGATCCTATAGTTGCATTATTTCCCGTTAGTGTTATATTAGATGCATTGCAGAGAATCTGGTCCGCTCCTGCATTGGCAGTTGTTGGAATCGAAACGATAACAGATATGTTAATTGTGTCAGCGCAAGTGGATCCTGTTATCTTCCTAATCCCATGGTAAG
>JAYURB010000497.1:0-6079 GCA_043756425.1 Bacteroidota bacterium | reverse complement strand
TAAAAAACTCAGCAGTTGTCTCCAGCATCAAAACGATACCTTCCTTTTTGTCAACACCTACTCCGACACCTATCCAGTGTTCAATAAATTCTTCTTTGGAATACGATACCAATCCCAATGCCGGATCGGATACATATACCTTATTGTTTTTTACATTGTATACTACTACAAAGTGATTTTGATTCCAATGCACAATACAGGGAAGAGGAGCATCTTCCGTAAGCTGTTTAAAATCAATTTTTGCACTTAGGGAACGAAAACCGATAGACTCCGCGGCGGCGGCTAACTGTGATAAACTGGAGCCTTCACGATTGGTATAACTTTTCTTTCGTAACGATTCCAACGAGTGATTTCGGCCATAGAAACGGGCAATGATTCGCAAGCTGGTGGGACCACAATCCATAGCATCAGCCCCCTGAATGGCAGGAAAGAAAATGCGCTTTTTATTTTTAAAAAATTTCAGAATAATTGTATTTAAAATTCAATAATACAACTTTTAAGTTAGTATTAAAAAAAAAGCGGGGTTGGTTATATGAACCAACCCCGCTTTAAGTACTAAATTTGTTTTTTACCTCTATTTGCGTCAATTATTATAGAAAAATCTACCTGCAAAATGAGGTCTAAGAATTAATACGCAATAGTAAACGTTTTAGCTACACCGGTAGTTCTGTTAGTAATTACCGCATATTTATAATGCTTCATTTTTGCATCATTCAGAGCTGCATTTTTGTCATCCGGGCTATCCGCTGTGTAATAACCGGTACCATTGCTTTCGCTGGTTAATACGAATCCGCCTTTAACATTTTGGCCATCTACTTCTTGATCTTTCAAGCCGTCGATAGATCTTTTTGGGTTTGTTTCCATTGTGGTTTTGTTTTTTTTTGACCTCTTGTACCTTAAGTCCTTGGTTTTTGAAAAAAATTGATTAACTATTTAACTATTAAAAATACCTTTTTTTATAATTAAGAACATTACTGTTTTTAAAACGTAGATCAAATCTAATATTAAAACTTATAACTAACAAGTAAATTCTAAAAATTGCTGTTTCATTATTGAAATTATTATTATTAAAAATACCTTAGTATAATCCTTATTTCAATACTAAAATCAGTCATTATTTGTATCAATTATTTGATATTCAATATATTATGTAAAATAATGCCATTTTCCTTTGATACTCATTATCAAAAACAAAAAAAGGAGAAAGAAATTAATCAATAATAAATGTTGTGGTTTTGCCACTAACTTTATCAGTTAATGTTGCCTTTTTAAATCCATGATGTCTTGCATCATCGAGTGCATTATGCATGGCACGATCAAAATTTACAACATGGTAGTGACCGGCATTATCTTCGTTGCGAATTAAGCTGAAACCACCTTTTACACTTTGACCGTCTACTTCCTGGTCCTTCAAATTTTCAAATGATTTTTTAGGGTTCTTTTCCATAGTGTTTAGTTTTTTATGCCTTCTTTGACCTTTGGTCTTGGGTCTTTGGTCTTTGTTTAAATAAAAATGTAAAACATATTACTGTATAGGTAAAAAATAAAAGCTTTACTAAATTAAATATTGCAAATGTGAATCGAGGTATTATCTATTGTCCTGAAAGTAACGGCTAATAAAATCAACTATTCCTTTACAACCTTAACCACAAATTTATTTTCTTTAGTAGTTATGGTACAAATATAAATTCCTGAGGGCAGGTCGCCAATATTGATTCTTTCCGATGAAGATATATTGGTTTTAGTCAACCATAATTTTCCTGTAATAGTGTAAATTGAAAGATCACCCGTTTTCAACGCATTCCCAGAAAAATCAAAAACCACATAGGAAGAAGCAGGGTTTGGAGATGCTCCTATCAGTAATGTTGACGTAAGATGATTAATGCCAGTCTCAAGACGAACTGTATTAACTGTTGTATTCGTCATCACAGGAACATTACTGTCGAAAATTATTCCTGCACGATTGTAAATTGAAGTCAAAGGAGAAAGATTGGATTGTGAGGTCAAAGCATAACTTACAAAGCCATTACTTCCCGCAAGATCACTTCCGCTATCGGGTAGCTGTATATTGTAAAAAGAAAAAGTTACTATGCGACTTCCATCCATTGACATGTTCACAGGATGAGATGATCCCAACAAACGGAATGACAATAAATCAAGTCCGCTATCAATCGTGTCTTTTACAAATACATGAGTCGCTGTTGCATTACCGGTATTCTGGAAATGAATTGTGTAAAGAATTTCATCTCCGGCTTTAATATCTCCCGCAGGTTCCGCTGCTTTTTCGTTGGGATCCCACGCGAGAGAAATCAATTGATGGAGATTCTTAACATTATTTAATGGAATAGTATCGTTCAATGGTCCGATCGATAGTGTTGAATATAATGTATCACCCAGAACTGCATTAAGAGAAGGCATCAATTGAAGCATAATAAATCCATGCTGGCCCGGAGCCAGATTTGAATATGCCCATTGAATAGTTTGTCCATTCTGAATTGTTGGAGCAGGATTCGAACTCACAAAAGAATAAAGTGAATCCATAACAAAAGTGATGGTGTCATTTTCAATTGCTGTACCACTATTCTGATAACTGATTGGCATAGACTCCTGCTGCCCTGGCTTGGCTGCCCAGTTCGGACAGTTTACGGCAACTTCATGTAAGTTTGGAATCATTTGAAATCCAAAATTCAATCCTGCGCCATACTGTGTTTGAGGGTTACAACTTAAAGTAATAGGTGTAGTCTGGTTCCAATAGGTAATTCCACCGGTAGTAAGTGTATACGTTAATGATGAATCAGCATAAAAGAAAGCAAAATTTCCGGCGGCATCGGAAGAAACAAAATAATTACCGGGAACAAGATTCACAACATAGTTAGCAATCCCTGTTTCATTGGTATCGCGTATACCATCTCCATTTAAATCATTAAATATTGTACCCGACAAATAAGAAAAATCAACAGTACCACCTGCACAGGCGCCAAAGTGAAAAGCGAAGCCTCCCGGCATACTGCAGGAAAGGCTTACCGGAAATGTTGTTGTAATGGCAGGATAAGGATAAGCATTTGCCCAGTTGCAGGCAGTATCGCCAAGAGCAATAAAATCCTGATTATTGCTGCCGCGAAGACCAATCTGAGTGTTGAGAGGATTGGTTGTTAAAGAATTATTACCATACACAAAACGGATGCAATTAGATCCTTCATGCATCCAAATCTGGAAACTTACATCGCCGCTGTTACCAAAGTATGAATAATGTAGCCATTGAACGATGCATATCCTGTCCGGAGCAGTACCGATAGTGGCATATTGCAAACTTGCATTAGAATTATGATTGATAAGGTCAGCGCCAAAGGGAGCAACAATATTATTTCTCGTCCCTGAAAGAATGGAATAAAAAGCATTAGTTCCAGTTGAGTCCAATTCAATATATCCGTTTGTATTTAAAGACATGTAGTCATGCGAAACACCGCCATAATTAAATGTAAAACCAATGGGAATACCCTGATAAGTGACATCGTCGGCCCACTGCGTATCTACAGTAGTACCGGTTATGGGAGAAAATGTATCGAGTGCTGCTGTAATAGGAATAGCTGATATTTGCGCAGTGCACATCTGCGGCATCAGATTAATAAAAAATAAAATCAAAAGAATTCTTTGTACATTTTTTTTCATATTGCTTTTTATTAGGAAGTGTAAATTATTAATGCTCCTGAAATTCGAATTTTACTGTAAATATATACAAACAATTCAATTATTTACAAAAGTTGTTGTTTTTTAAATTCTCGATAAAAAAAATGGGTTGAATAAATATATCCAACCCATTTACAAATTGCATCCCTGAATTTAGCCTGAAGTTTCCTTCCGTAAAATTTTAGGCAGTCTATTGTAAAACAATTTTACCGGAAAGAACAGTTTGTCCATTTTTAACCATTAGAAAGTAAATTCCCTTTTCAAGGTTAGAGAGATCCAATTCATTGGTAAATTTCTTTGTTAATACTTTTTCTCCAAATGAATTGTAAAGTTCCATACCGGAATAAGAGTCGTTATTTTTTACGTCAATATATATTTTACTACTCGCAGGATTTGGGTAAAAAGAAATATTGCGGGAATTATCATTTGACGTAATTCCTAAATTGCCATCGCACAATGCAGCAATAAAACTATTGTCTGTATTTGTTATTCCATTCGGCAGGTTAAGTGCATAGGTTCCTAATGTTACCGTTGCATCATGCCTGCCGGCTAACATTAAACAGTCTTCCGATATCAGTTCTAAATCGTTTACTGGTGAATGGGAGTCTAAATTACTTTGCCAGATTAAAGAATAAGCAGAAGAGACTTTTAAAACAACCGGTGTATTGAAAGCACCATCACCGGAAACATAGTAATTACCGGCACTTTCTATGACCTCTCTGATTTTAGAAGCATTCCCTCCAATAAGCAATGAATCAACAAACAAAGGATTTCCTGTTGCAGCATCTAATTTATATATATATCCATTCGGGAAATTTGATTTTGTAACTGTTCCGATCGTTACAGTTCCGAACAAAGCGTAAAAAGTACCATATACATTTCCTGACTGATCAAGGTTAATTCTAAATGTTTCCATAAAAGAACTATTTATCGCTGTACTCCATAGCTGGTTCAATCCGCTGTCGAATTTCACAATTACATTTCCGCCCTGAACAATTATATTATTAGATGCATCAATCTGTATATTATGGTACTGGGAATTTTGATGATTTCCTGAAAAACTGCCTACAGGGGAAGAAAGCAATATTCCCGTAATGGGATCAATTTTATATATACTATTATCTCCTGAATTAATTATGGGAACATTTAAGTTATCTATTGCAATCGAATAAATATTCGCGCTTAATCCTGCTGCCCATATAAAGCTTCCGGTACTACTGTACTTTACCACAAAACCGGGATCTACGTTAGGCAGCTGTATTCCATTAAAAAAAGCATTTTGCAATCCCGATAAAGCACCACACACATATACATCACCGTTTTGGTCAACAGCAATTCCGTAGGCTCTGTCACTTGACGCTGATAAAGTCCCTCCTTGTGCTAACCAAATTAAATTTCCTGCAGGATCCATCTTACCCCAAAATGCTCCCCCCTGTCCCGGCAATAAAGTCATTGAACTCAGATGCAATGTGTCAGAATGATTTCCGCAGAAAAATATATTCCCATTACCATCTTTGGTAACACTGAATATTTGATTGTCTTGTAATCCGGCAGTATTATTAAAAACTGATTGGAAAGTAGGTGTTTGTGAAAATAATTTGGTTCCGGAAAATGCAATAAGTATGGCAATTATTGTAATCGTTTTTCTCATAGATTATTCTATTATTAATATTTAAGGGCCAATATCGTTATAAAACTTTGCTATTAAATAAGGAAAAAAATATTTATCAAAAATTATTAACGTTTTTATTTTGCTTTGCTTTTCCATTTCAGAAATTACATTTATCAGGTTTCTTAGCCATCCAAATTAAACCCAAAGCCTGTTCTTAAAATACTATAGAATCCCTATCTTTGACCCATAAATTAAAATCTCCCCAAAAATGGACCCGATTAAACTATCTTTTAATGTTCCCAAACCCAAAAAAATAAGCACTGTCTACATTATTGAAGACAACCTTTTTGAACGCAGTATGCTTATCGATTTTTTTGGAAAATACCCGCATCTTGTCGTAAAAGGTTTTAACAATGGAGATGATTGTATTAAAGATATAATCGTTTCTAAGGTTTCTCCCAACCTGATTTTGCTTGATTTCTTTTTGGATTCTACGGTAGCATCATCCAAAGACGGTCTTGAAGTACTTACAAAGTTAAAGGAGATAAGTCCATATTCTGATTTTATAATGTTTACCTCCATTGACAACGAAAGGATAATGGATCTTGCAAGGAAAAAAGGGGTAATCGGCTATGTAATCAAAGGAGAATCGAGTTATGAAAAGCTAGACTCTGTTCTTCGGTCGAATTTTTCTTTAGATACTCCTTCCGGCGAAAATTAATTTTTTCCATTACCGCTTATTTACAATAAGCCATGCTCTTTCAGAATTTTATTCAACCA
>JAYURB010000496.1:0-2646 GCA_043756425.1 Bacteroidota bacterium | reverse complement strand
GTCCAGGGTATATTCAAAATGCCGTTTTTAACAGAAACAGGAGAGCCAAAGAGCTTGCTCTTTTCCTCTGTGTATTCAACAAGGCAGGCTGAATCCTGTTTGATGATAACTTTAGCTGAACTTTCAATATTGATTTTAGTAAAAGTCTCGTTCGAAATTCGTTTTTGCGCCTGTACATTAAGGAGTACAAATAAAAATAGTGTTGTTAATTGAATTGTTTTCATAGTGTTTTGTTTTGCTTTATAGTAATGGGACGACGCAGGTACTTTATTTGTTACAGGTAAAAAAAATTATTGATGGGCTTAGTATTTAGTATTAGAAGATGGCGGCGGCATAATATCAGATCGTTGTACAAATGCACTTCTTTTAAGATTTTATAAATTCTTCCGTTAAACTATTTACTCCGTGTATGTGAAATAGAAAAGTTTTTGCCAACTTCCAAAGCATAGGTTACAACATTTCCGAATGGATTATTCTCCTTGCGTACTTTTACTTCAGCATTTTCAGAAATTTTCTTAACTCTGTCTTCCACAAAATCCAATAAGGAATTGTTATTGTTTCTTATTTCAGAAGTGTTTTTCCGGTTTTCGCTAAATTCTTTTAATTCTTCTTCGCTGAAAATCTCTCTGGCTGCAGGTGTATTTATCAGGAGGGGATTCAATTCTATATTTGCCAAGACTAAATTAAACTTAAAAGTCAGCGAGTCTTTATAAGTTAATTCTTTTGAATGATTGGAGTTAATTAAATCTTTATTGATATTATTTGGAAACGGAGTGTTTTTGATTTCATTCGTATTATCATCAGCGGTAGGAATATTTTTTAATTCAGATTTATTAGAATCTGCAGAATTGTTTTTTTCTTTTATTTTTTTGTTTATTTCTGCAACAGGCAATTCCTGTTTTATAATTTTATTTATAGGTGAATTATTTGCTTTTTTGTGTTCAGGAACTTTTGTTTTATTAGTAACCGGACTTTCAATGGTATTAATAATTGTATCGTTGGTTTTGCTTTTTTCATAAGAAGTGGAATCAATACTTGGTTCTATTGGTATTTCCAAGGCAGGTTTTTCAGCAACTTCTTTTTGTTTGCGGTTTTGATTTTGAATGATAAAATAGCTGATAATAAATAATGCCGTTATTGCTGCAGCAACGGCCAATGGTTTTAGTGCTGCTGAAAATGAAATAATCTTATTTTTTTTCTTTAAATCATTTTTTTTGGGAAAAATAATTTTTTCATCAGGTACAATCCGAATTTGTTTTAGTATTTCTAATTCAGGTTTGATGGAATTGTTTTTAGAAAGAAAGGTTTCAAACTCTTTTATTTGACTATCTGTTAGATCCTTTTCTACATAAGCGGCGAGCCACGTTTTGTAATTAAAAAGTGTTATGACATCTTTCTTTAATTGGTCTTTTCCTCCAAAAGCAATCAATGGATTTGCCTCTATGGATACATTGCCAAACCTGTCAAATTCATCTTTTAAGTCAGCATTCGCTTTAAGGAAAGCAAAAAGTTCCTTCCGGCTTTTTTCATGCAGCCTGCCATCGAAATAATCGATGAAATAAATTTCGTAATTTGAACGATTGATCATGGCTTTCATATTACTCTTTCAGGTGAACCAATATATTCTTTCAGAAACAAGCGCGCACGATATATATATACTTTTACCTGCGATTCATTTAATCCTGTAATCTTTCCAATTTCTTCATAACTGTACCCTTCATAATCACGCAAAAGAATAACTGCTTTTTGTGTGTCAGGTAGTAAGTTAATTGCACTATTCAGGATCTCTTTTAAATCAGTGTATTGCCCGTTATGAAAAAGGCTTTCTTCATTGACTTCTGTATAACTGCTAACATGTTTTTGTTTTCTTATTCTGTCAATCATGGTATGATAGCCCGTTGTAAACAAATAGCTTTTTGCTTTAGTCCCTTCCACATTTTCTTTATTCCGCCACATCTTTTCAAATGAATCCTGTACAACATCCCTGGCTTCTTCTTCATCCTTTATATTTTTCAGTATAAAGCGATAAAGCCCATCAGCATGCTCATCAACACATTCATTATATTCAGAGGTAGTCATCTATGCAAAAATACCACGATTTAATTATAGGACGCCTGAGTATATAGTAATGTTACAGCATTTATTAATTCATTGTAGTTCAATAATTTACGATACTAATACTCTAAAATACCAAATACCTCGTACCTGCTATTTGGTATTTTGCTATTGCCTTTGTCCTTTTCACCTGCAACTAAGTACCAAGTGCTAAGTACTAAGTACTATTCCCTACCTTAGCTCCCCATGACCCAGCAAGAACAAATTTCCGTCTTCGACATGTTTAAAATTGGCGTTGGACCTTCGAGTTCTCATACTCTTGGTCCCTGGAGAGCCGCGCATCTTTTTCTTCAATCGCTTGAAGAGAATAAGTTGTTTAATAAGGTGCAGCATATAAAGATCAAACTTTATGGTTCACTTGCTAAAACCGGAAAAGGACATGGTACAGACATTGCTGTTCAGCTTGGATTAAACGGATACGATCCTGTTACCTTTGATGTAAATACTATAAAGAAAGTTATTGATGAAATTCAGTTGCACAAAAGATTAAACCTTGCTGGAAAAAAAACAATTGACTTCACTCCTGACAAT
>JAYURB010000495.1:0-2656 GCA_043756425.1 Bacteroidota bacterium | reverse complement strand
CGCCCCATGAAACATTTCCGGGTCCGGCAGTTAATGCGTTTTGATTACTTGATGAAAAAGTATAACCACCTTTTCCGCCACCGGAAGAAGTTGAACCGGCAAAACCCGCTGATTGAAGGTTCCACGCTGCAGCCCATGTTGCATTTGAATTATCCGGATTTCCATTTCCGGTATAGCCTGCAATATTGCCCGAATTAGCACCGCCACCACCGCCACCATTATGCGCACTGCCACCACCGCCACCATTAGCAGGAGCGCCTTTACAATACCTTCCGCCCATAAGATCATAATCAGTTACAGAACCGGCAATGCTTTCGCCCTTTTCTGCACCATAATCATTAGTAGCCCATCTATAATTTCCAACAGCATACCAGGAAGGACTATTAATTAAAGAACCTCCACGAAAACCTTTTCCACTTGCGTCAATGGAACCTCCGGAATTTATCATAGTAACACCATAAACTTCAATTGCTATTATTCCTCCTATGCTGCCATTCCATGCCGGGCAAGTAATCGAGCCTCCTCCATTTATTGTCAATGCAGAATATCTGGGAACACGGATAACCATTGTCTTTCCTGCAGTGGAATAACTGTTGCGCAACGGACAAGCCAGCGTGATTCCATTCAATCCTGAAATAGCTGCAACTTCAGCATATTCGTAATTTCCGCAATTCTGGTACGAATTAATTGTTCCATACGTACTATCATCAGCTGAACCAATAGTTGCTCCCTGTACCTGAATGATAAAAACAAGATCTCCTGTGGAAATTGGCGATAAAAAACCGGTGCTAAGACTGTTATTTGCAACCTGTATAATGGTTGATCCTGCTGCAACGTCAAGAGTTAAAACCGTATAGTCATTAACGACACTATTGGATATAGAAATAGTCTTAACCCCATCCTTTCCCGATTGTCCGTTGACATGGTTAAGAAGCAGAGTAAGAATAAATGCAAAAAAAAACCGGATAGCTGTGCTTTTCGGTATCATCAGGGTTTATACTTAAACTGTAAAATTACAAAAAAGATACTTGGAAAGGCCTTTAATTCAGTTATAAATAACACATTATTAAATTATTGACTTAGGAAAATCTTATTCCCACTTGAAAAACCTAATAGCTGCAAAGTATATTATGACTCCCCAGATAGCTAGAATGAGCAAATTATCCGAAATACTAATTAAATCAGCCCCTTCAAAGGCAATTTTTCTCAAACCATCGTTTAGATAAGTAAGAGGAAGTGCTTTACCAATATGTTGTAGCCAAGGAGGAAAGGCCTCCACAGGAAAAAAAGTTCCGCTTAACAAAAACTGAGGAAGGGTAATAACATTTGCAAGGGGAGGGATAACACTTTCGCTTTTTGCAATACCGGAAACAACAAAACCAAATCCCATAAAAATAATTAATCCAACGGCTGATAAAAGCAACATTTGTATCAATGTTATCCAACCATGAATTAGCGTGAAGCCAAAAAAATATTTTCCAAGAAGTATTATTATAAGCGACCCGGTAAGTTGAAATAAAAGTCTGCTTAACGTTTCACCTAAGATTATATAGGTTCTTTTTATGGGCGTTGCAAAAAATCTTTTTAGTACAAGCGTTTGTCTGAACGAAAAGAAAATAAATGCTGTTCCGAAAACACCGGCGCTTAAAATAGAAAAGCCAAGTTGGCCGGGCAAAATAAAATCGATCATCTTGTATTCTCTGCCGGGTACATCTGTTTCTCTTAATTCAGCAATAGGGGAACTTTCTTTTGTATTAAGCAATCTAGGATCTGTACCGGAAGTAAGTTCTCGTAAATATCCAAGATTCTGCTTATCAATCAAACTTGATAATATCGATTTAACAAACATTCCTTTTTCCCGAGAAGCTTTTGAAGTGATTATTTCAACGACGAGTGTATTGTCCTTTTCATTACGGTTAATTTTGAGAACACCGTCCATTCTTCCCTTGTGAAGAAGATTTAACATTTCAACTGATGATTTATCTTTTACCAGATCGACATTCGGTAGGGAAGAAAATTTATTATAAATAATATTTGAAGTGTCGCAAGTCGAATCTACACCAACTTCAAGTCGTATCGATGTTCCTTTGATAAAGCCAAAAACGATAATGAATATTAGCGGGAAGGCAAGACTAAAAACAACTGCCGAAGGATTCCTGATCATTGACCGGAAACTCGCTTTGGCAATGGCAAGCATGGCTTTTATCTGGCTATATTCAATGGGTGAAGGTTTAGACATTTTTTTAATTATTCGTCGCGCAATTCATGACCTGTTAAAGAAATAAAAACATCTTCCAGGTTAGCTGCTTTTACATTTATTTCACGCTTAAATCCCGTAGCAATTAATTGATCAATTAGATTGGAAGGTGAATCAATAGCAATAATTTTCCCTCTTTCAACAATGGCGACTCTGTCACAGAGCATTTCCGCCTCATCCATATAGTGAGTTGTGATTACAATGGTAGCCCCTTCAGAGCGAATCTTTCTTATCAGTTCCCATAGATTTCTTCTTGCCTGGGGATCAAGTCCTGTTGTTGGTTCATCCAGAAAAATAATACTTGGCTCATTGATAAGAGTAGTCGCAAGTGAAAATCTTTGCTTTTGTCCTCCTGATAATTCTTTGTATTTTGATTTTGCTCTGTCCTCCAGACCAACC
>JAYURB010000494.1:0-6129 GCA_043756425.1 Bacteroidota bacterium | reverse complement strand
ATTGATACTTTTTTGAAGCAATTGAAAATTAAAAAAGAAAAATCTTTCTATGAACCATGTGCCAATCGCGATATGATTCAGCGCTTGATTAGAAACCTAATTAATTCCTATCACAAGTTAGGGTTTATGGATAAGGTGGAAGAGTTGATGTTGATGATGCGGGCGACGCAGTAATTCGTTAATTTGAAAATGGGGAGGCATTTATAGACGCGGTTTAAAAATATCGATTTTAGTGTCATTTTATTGAGTTTATTGGGAAAAAAATAAGGATTTTTGATTTTTTGTTATACTTTTGAATCCTTACCAAAATACCCCCTTAACCAATGAAGTTTCCTTTAAAGAAAATAGGCTTTGTTTCGCTTTTCCTATTATTTTTTACTACAAATATATTTGCTCAGTTAAATGCTGATTTTACAGTTGTTGATGCAGATGGATGCTCTCCTCTACTAGCAACTTTTAACAATGCTACAACAGGGACAGTAAATCCGGTTTATAGCTGGGATTTTGGAGATGGGGGAACTTCTTCAATTCCAAATCCACAACATAATTATGCTTTACCGGGAACGTTTACTGTTACTTTAATCGTTACTGATGGAGCAAATTCAGATACAGAAGTAAAAACAGGGTTTATAACTGTTTTTGCTAATCCAACCGCCGATTATAGTGTTAATAAGGATACTGCTTGTGCAGGAACTCCCGTTCTTTATTCAGATGCTTCTATTCAGGGTGATGGTGCTATTAATCAGTGGGATTGGACTTTTAATGACGGTAGTCCGACAATTTCAGGTGTTAATACGCTAAACCACAATTTTGTTAACTCAACAGGACAACCAATAATTTATGTGCCGGTATTGATTGTTACTGATATTAATGGATGCAACAGTATTTTCAGTAATGACTCCATTTATATTTATCCTCTTGCAACGGCATCGTTTGCTGTGGGAGCAACCAGTTCCTGTACCTTGCCGGCAACAATTAATTTTAACAATACCAGCACGGGACCTTCAATCTACCAATGGGATTTTGGAGATCCTTCCAGTGGAGGAAGTAATACCTCTACCCTCTTCCAACCCTCCCACATATATGCTTCAGGCGGTAGTTTCCTGGTAACGTTAACCAATGGTGTTAGTCCCTGTATTACTCAGGATACCATGACGATTTATATTGCTCCACCAAATGCTTCCTTTTCAATAGTTGATACCATTGTATGCAGAGGGGATAGTGCATATTTTATTAATAACAGCACTCCTGCATCTGCAACCTTCCAATGGACCTTTGGAGATGGAAGTCCAAGCAGCTTTGCTAAAACCCCAAGCCATCGTTATTTAAATCCGGGAATCTTTCCGGTAACCTTAACTGCCAGAGTTGGTACTTGTACAAGTACACAAACAAAAACAGTTTACGTTCCCCCTTTACCTTCTATTGCTTTCTCTTCACCGGATCGTGTAAGCTGCAGCATTCCCTTTTTAGTAAATTTTAATGGGGATACAACTTCACAAAATGTTGCCTGGCAATGGAACTTCGGAGATCCGGGAAGTGGATCTTTAGATACTGCAATTATTAGAAATCCTTCTCACAACTATACAGCATTTGGAGATTACACTGTATCACTAAAAGTAACTGATATCTTTGGCTGCAGTGACACGGTACAAATTTTAAATTATGTAAAAGTTTCAGAACCACAGGTTGATTTCACTATTACAGACAGCGGTTGTGTAAACGATATTTTCACATTTAATGCAGCTGTTAACTCCCCTGCAGATACTTCTATTACCAATTACAGCTGGGATTTTGGCGATGGTCCTGCACAATCTACAGCAACTCCCGGAACAACACATCAATATAGTACTCCGGGAATTTACGATGTATCGTTGACCATTACTACTTCATCAGGATGCACAGCAACTAAGTCTTATCAGGGCTTCATTAAGGTTGGAACAAAACCTATTGCTGAAATTGATTCTGTCCCTTCAACGATTTGCTTTAAAGGCAATGTTACGTTTAATGATTTATCGACTCCCCCTGTAACCGGCTGGCTATGGTATTTTGGTGATGGCGGAAGTTCTACACTTCAAAGTCCCAATCACCAATACAATATTGACACATCTAAGACCAATCCTTTCGATATAATTTTGATTGCTTTTTATAATGGTTGTCCGGATACTGATACTGTCGTACAAATGATAACCGTAAACTCTCCTCTTCCTGATTTTGTTCCTCAGTATAATTGTATCAATCCTGACTCAGTAAAATTTACAAATTTAACCGGTGGTGGAACAAGTGATTCCTGGGACTTTGGTGATGCTTCACCTGCAGATTTAACTTTTGAACCTTCTCATATTTACGCCGGTCCAGGGCTTTATTCTGTCAAACTTACAGCAACAAATTCTGCAACAGGTTGCATTGTTGATACAACCTTGCAGGTCTCCATTAAAAACTTAAATACAGTCTTGCAGCGAGATACTGCAGTCATTTGCGGGCCCGGGACTATAAATTTTGTTGGAAGTAATTCCGTTGATGCAGCCTCTTATACCTGGTATTTTGGCGAAGGAGTTCCGGGAGTTAAGGACACTTCAATAACAGCAGACACATTGCATTTATATACACGTCCTGGTTTTTATACGGTTAAGTTAATGACCACTGATATTCATTCTTGTATCGATAAAGACAGTATTCAGGTTCACATAGTGGGCCCTACTTCAGGATTTACAGCTAATCCATTTACAGGATGTACCTCATTATTTACTCACTTCACGGATACCAGTAAAACAGAAGGATCCAATATTGTACAATGGAATTGGACTTTCGGTAATGGAATTCCTCCTATAACTACATTGGTGGATACAACGAGTCATACTTATACGACACCGGGATCGTATTCTGTAACACTAAAGGTAACAGATGCAAACGGATGCACAGACACGCATACATCATTTAATTACATAAAGGCTACATCACCTATTGCAAGTATTATACTTCCAGATACTTTTGGTTGTAGAAATACACCTGAACTAATTACAGGTAATGCAGGAGTTCCCGGAACTTTTGCAACGCCGGTTACCTATCAATGGAATTTTGGCGACTCACAAACTTTCACCGATACTTCTAATACTGTTAATCACACCTACACTGCTAACGGAACATATACCATTAGTCTGACCGTAACGGATGCCAATGGATGTTCCTCTTCTAAAACAAAAAATATTTTTGTCTATACAACTTCAGCACATTTTAGTGTCACTAAATCTGATTTATGTGCTGATGAGCATGGGATAAAAAAAGCTGTTATTACAGGATTATTTTCAAGTGACTCAAATTTTTATGTTAGTCAAGCTAGCTATTATTGGAATTTGTATGTAAACAATCCATCACAAACAACTAATTCAATTTTTCAATACACTTACAATGTTGCACCCGGAAATTATGATGCTACTCTTATTTTAACCAATAACTTTGGTTGTAAGGATACATTTACCATACTAGCAGCTGTTGTTATTCCCGGTCCAACCGGAAGTTTTACATTTTCACCCGATAGTGGCTGTACACCACTTACAGTTAATTTTTCCGGCATTAGCACCAATTCGACATTATATGCCTGGGACTTCGGTGATGGATTTGCACTTAATGATACAAATGTTCTAAACGTTACTCATGTATATGATAAACCGAAAACTTATAATCCACAATTTTATCTTGGTTTTCAATTGTCAAATTCATTCTGTTATATACCGGCACCCCACCCGGATTCTTTAAAAGTAACTTCAGGAATTAATGTCGACATTTTAGAAAGTGTACTAAGTATTAAAGAAGGAGAACAAGATACATTGCATGTTGCAGTTAGTAATGGAACGCCTCCATATACCTATATCTGGAATCCTTCGGATCAGGTAATCAGTACTCAGACAGGCGGTACTTTTCTTGCATCTCCTATAGCAGATTCTGTTTATTACACAGTATCCATACCGTATGGAACTCCGGGTTGTGCAGGTGTTGATAAAGTACTTATTCGATTAATTCCAAATATCTGTGAAGTAAGATGGGATAGCATTCCGAATGTATTTACTCCAAACGGAGATTCCAAAAACGATTTCTTTCACATAAAAGATCTCTGCGAGTTTGATGGTTTCTTTATCAAAATATTTAATCGATGGGGTCGCATAGTTTATGAATCCACCGACCCCGATTTCCGCTGGCCCGGAACAACTACAGGCGGAACAGAAGTCTCAGAAGGCGTTTACTATTATGTACTGCACGCTAAGACGCGGGATTGGCATGGGTATATTGATTTGATAAGGGATGAGAAGTAGTACTTAGTACTTAGTACTTAGTACTTAGAAAAAGATTACTGCTTCTTCTCTACTCTAAGGGTATGTCCGAGCTTATCTCTTTTGGTTTGCAGGTAGGATTTATTGTGGGGGTTGAATTCGATTTCAAGGGGGATGACAGAAACAATTTCTAGTCCGTAACCGATGAGGCCGGCTCTTTTTTTGGGATTGTTTGTCATCAGTTTCATTTTAGAAACGTTGAGGTTTCTTAAAATCTGTGCTCCTACTCCATAATCGCGTTCATCGATGTCAAAGCCGAGTTCCAGATTGGCTTCAACGGTATCTCGACCCATTTCCTGAAGCTTATATGCTTTAAGTTTGTTTTGAAGTCCGATTCCTCTTCCTTCCTGATTCATATAGACAATTACACCTTTGCCTTCCCTATCTATCAATTCCATTGCTTTATGCAATTGAGGGCCGCAATCACACCGGCAGGAACCAAAAATATCACCTGTAAGACAGGAAGAATGTACGCGTACAAGAATGGGTTCATTTTTATCCCAGGCCCCTTTTACCAAAGCAAGATGTTCCTGACCGGTAGTAATTTGTTTAAAAGAGTAAAGATGAAAATCACCATAAACAGTAGGCAGATTAATATCAACTTCTCTTTCAATAAGACTTTCTTCTTTTAAACGGTAAGCAATTAAATCTTCAATAGAAATAATGGAAAGGTTGAAGGCTTTGGCAATTTTAAACAGATCGGGTAAGCGCGCCATGGTTCCATCCTCATTCATTATTTCAACAAGAGTACCGGCAGGCTTAGCACCGGCGAGTCTTGCTAAATCGATGGTTGCTTCAGTATGTCCTGCACGTCTAAGCACACCTCCTTTTTTAGCTCTAAGAGGGAAAATATGTCCGGGTCTTCCCAATTCTTCGGGCTTTGTTGACGGATCAATTAAAGCCTGAATAGTTTTGGAGCGATCGGAAGCAGAAATACCTGTAGACGTATCATGCCGTATTAAATCAACAGAAACAGTAAATTGAGTTTCGTGAGAGCTGGTATTCTGTTTTACCATTAAAGGCAATTGCAATTCCTCACAGCGTTCTTCTGTTAGGGCAACACAAATAAGTCCGCGCCCATGCCTTGCCATGAAGTTTACGATTTCGGGAGTGGAATTTTCTGCAGTGGTTATAAAATCGCCTTCATTTTCACGGTTAGCATCATCGACTACGACAATAACTTTTCCGTTTCTCAGGTCATCGATTGCCTGATCAATAGTATTGAGTGAAAACATAGTATTAAAACTTGCCTCAAAGTTAATAAACTTAACAGGATGCATCATATTATTACAATACAAAATAATGTAAATGGCTTATTTGAAGCTTTTAAACCGACAATTCAAGAATTTTACCAATTTACAATTTTCAAAAAGAGCAAATTATTACCAACGTAAGATTATAGGTTTCAAATACTACTACTCCCCTTCCATCCGCAGTATTATTGTAGTGAATAAAAACCTAAACAGCATTAAGGTTTAACGCAACCCCGTAAGGTTGAACTCAAAAGCTGCCAAACCCCGTAAGGTTTGCAGCTTTTGTTATTTTATGCCAGTGAGCTTAATTCCTGAATATAATAAAATTCTGAAATCAATTCCGCTTCTCAAAAACAATTTCATATTTAATTCCTTCCAAGTCTTTAAAAAATAATGCATAGTAATTTTCTCCATGTTCGGGAAAATATTTTGGTTCTTCAACTATGATTGCGCCGATTTCCCTTATCTGTAAATAAATCTCATCGACTTCCTCGCATGATTCAGCCTTAAAGGCAAGGTGGTGTAAAGCCCCGGGTTTTCTTCTATGAATA
>JAYURB010000493.1:0-2663 GCA_043756425.1 Bacteroidota bacterium | reverse complement strand
ATATATAAAGATTTATTGAAACAAGGCTTGGTAATGCCTACCAATATGGAACTATTTATTTGCAATGCTGATGGCAGTGGACTTCGTCAATTGACCCACTTGGGAGGAGCTAACTGGGCACCTTATTTTACAGCCGATGGGAAAAAAGTAATTTTCTCCAGTAACCATGCTAAAAAAGGTTACCATTTTAATTTATGGATGTGCGATCTAAAAGGCAAACATCTGGAGCAAGTTTCATTCGACGATGTTTTTGATGCTTTTCCGGTTTTTTCAAGAGATGGTAAAAAACTTGTCTTTTCCAGTAACAGGAATAATAGCGGTGGGCATGATACAAATCTTTTTATTGCTGATTGGAAGTAACACTTTTGTAACAAACGATTACAAATTTTCTTTCTATTTCAAATAATCCCAAAATTTATCATGGATGAAAAAAGTAATTGTTATCTTGGCGAATTGAGAAAATAATTTTATGAAAACCGGACGTTTTATTTTACTGCTTGCTTTACTTTTTATTGCAGTTGTTTTATATATTAATAAATGCAGCTCGCCCTCACCTGCTTCCATGAATCCGGCTATGGCAGGAAAGCAGCCATTGAAAGTAAATGCCATTGTGGTAAACTCCAGTTCAATGGAAAACCTGATTTACGCTTCAGGAACATTACTGGCAAACGAAGAAGTAGATATTAAAAATGAAATTCCCGGAAAAATTACTGCAATAATATTCAAAGAAGGTTCACGTGTTAAAAAAGGAGACCTTTTATTAACACTTTACGATGATGATTTACTTGCGCAATTAAAAAAACTTCAGCTTCAAAAAGAAATCGCTGAAAAGACTGAAGAACGTCAAAAGGATTTACTAACCGTAAACGGAATCAGTCAACAGGACTATGATGTTTCATTGAATCAGTTGAACACAGTTAAAGCAGACATAGATTTAGTTCGTTCCAACCTGAGTAAGACACAGATTGTCTCTCCTTTTGATGGAATTATAGGATTAAAATCAGTCAGCCGAGGTGCTTTTCTTTCTGCCAATACAACCATTGCAACCATTCAATCCATCGAACCTGTTAAACTTGAATTTTCTCTCCCTGAACGGTACAGAAAAATGATTAATATTAATTCTGAAATACATTTTACTACTGAATCATCCGACGGAATTTTTAAGGGGAAGATATACGCTTTTGAACCAAAAATTGATTTGAAAACAAGAAGCGTTCTGGTCCGTGCTGTCTGCGAAAACAATGAAATGAAATTGTTTCCCGGAGCTTTTGCTCATATTGAAATTCCTTTGAAAAAGGACGAGAATACAATATTAATTCCTACACAAGCTGTAGTTCCTGAGTTAAAAGGTCAGAAAGTTTTTATTTCGAAAAATGGACTTGCAGAAAAAATTCCTGTTGAAACAGGAATTAGAAACGATACTTCTATTCAAATAACCTCCGGTCTAAAAGAAGGAGACACCTTACTTGTTACAGGAATTATGCAAGCAAAACCGGGCATGCCATTATCGATAAGTATTAAAGGTTCCTTATTAAAATCCAAATAAGTGTCACTTTCTTCCATAAGTCTGAAGCGTCCTGTATTGGCAATGGTAATGTCTATTGTTATCATTCTTTTTGGCTTTATTGGATATCGTAATCTTGGAATACGCGAATACCCATCTGTAGATCCTCCAATAATTACCGTTCGTACAGCTTATACCGGAGCTAGTGCAGAAGTTATTGAGTCACAGATAACGGAACCTATTGAAAAAGCAATAAACGGAATTGCCGGTATTCGAACTATATCGTCTGCCAGCAATCAGGGTAGCAGTAACATTACAGTTGAATTCAATCTGGAGGTGGATCTCGAAGCAGCAGCAAATGATGTACGCGATAAGGTATCTCAAGCTATTCGACAATTGCCACAGGATATCGATGCTCCACCTGTTGTTACCAAGTCGGATGCGAATAGTGAAGCTATTATTTCCATGACTGTTCAAAGCGACAGTAGAAATCAGCTTGAAGTAAGCGATTATGCTTCCACTGTAATTCTCGAAAGGCTTCAAACGATAACAGGCGTCAGCACCATACAGGTTTGGGGAGAGAAAAAATTCGCTATGAGAATTTGGCTTGATCCTGCAAAATTATCTGCCTATAATCTTACTCCACTCGATCTGCAAAATGCCCTTAACAGAGAGAATATAGAATTACCGGGAGGAAAAATTGCAGGGAATTCGACAGAGTTAATTGTTAACACTCGTGGAAGACTTAATAACGTTGATGATTTTAACAATCTAATCATTACCAATGTTTCCGGAAGCCCTGTTCGTATCAGTGATGTCGGTTATGCAAAACTTGGAGCAGAAAATGAAGAGACAATTCTGAAACAATCAGGAGTTCCTATGATAGGTTTGGGACTTGTACCACAGCCCGGCTCCAATTATATAGAGATTGCCGATGAATTCTACAAACGTTTCGATCAGTTAAAAAAGGATTTACCCAAAGATTTTAAACTTGGCATAGCCCTTGACAATACAGGTTTTATCCGACGCTCTATAGGAGAAGTTGAAGAAACATTACTGATTGCTTTCTTGCTTGTGGTTTTAATTATTTATCTTTTCTTCCGTGATTGGTTGATTGCTTTGCGGCCATTGATCGACATACCTGTTTCCTTAATTGGTG
>JAYURB010000492.1:0-6141 GCA_043756425.1 Bacteroidota bacterium | reverse complement strand
GTTCTAATCGACTACTTTAATGTTGTCGCTCATATTTTCCAGCACGAACAACGCGAATATTATGGCATAGAACGCCTTTGGGCCGATGGAGAAATTCAACGAATTGTGGCAAATTATTAATCCGTAACTTTGTATTATTAATATTCTATTACCCGGTTTCAGATTGCTAAACCAACAACCGAAGTAATTAATTACTTTTTTAAAAATAAAATGAGCGAACAAGACAGAACGAACGACCCGAAGGGTGGAAAGAAACCGGGACCCGGAAAGAAATTCCCAGGCGGTCCAAAAATTAATTTTAATTTTTACTGGATATATGGAATAATCATAGCTATTCTCATAATCACTCAGATATTTCAATGGGGTGCTTCAGAACGACAAATTTCTATTGACCGTTTTCAGAGGGAAATGCTGGCCTCTAAAGACGTTTCTAAAATAGAAGTGACCGATAAAACAGCACACGTTACCATTAAAAAAGATAAGCTGACGGATGCAAAATATAAAGACATCAATGCAAAACGCTGGGGAAATGTAGCTAATGAAGGCCCGCATTATTATTTTAATACTGGACCGGAAGATTTATTCGCCAAAAAAGTTGAAGAGACTCAAAAAGATTTTCTGCCTGAAGAAAAAGTCAGCATTAATTATTTGCAAGACAACAGAAGCTATTGGGAAGTTGTCCTGAACTGGATCATTCCTCTTGGCTTCATAATCTTAATCTGGACATTTATCATGCGCCGTATGAGTGGCGGCGGTGGTGGCGGAAGTCAGATTTTCAACATTGGCAAATCCAAAGCGCAATTGTTTGATAAAGATCTACAAGTTAAAGTAACTTTTAATGACGTTGCCGGTTTGGAAGAAGCGAAACTGGAAGTAATGGAAATCGTTGATTTCTTAAAGAATCCTAAAAAATATACTACGCTGGGCGGTAAAATTCCTCGTGGTGCTTTGCTCGTTGGTCCTCCGGGAACAGGAAAAACGCTTTTAGCAAAAGCTATGGCCGGTGAAGCTCAGGTACCTTTCTTTTCACTTTCCGGATCCGATTTCGTTGAAATGTTTGTGGGTGTTGGTGCTTCACGTGTGCGCGACTTATTCCGTCAGGCAAAAGAAAAAGCTCCGTGTATTATTTTTATCGATGAAATTGATGCAATAGGACGCGCAAGAGGTAAATCAGCTTCTTTTAGTGCTAACGATGAAAGAGAAAGTACACTGAACCAGCTCTTAACTGAAATGGATGGCTTTGGAAGCAATTCCGGTGTCATTATCATTGCCGCTACCAATCGCGCCGACATACTTGACCGCGCACTTCTGCGTCCGGGTCGTTTTGACCGCCAGATCTATGTTGAACTTCCTGATCTCAATGGAAGAAAAGCCATCTTCAGCGTACATTTAAAACCTCTTAAAATAACTTCTGCCCTCGATATTGATTTTCTTTCCAGACAAACTCCCGGTTTCTCCGGAGCGGATATTGCCAATGTATGCAATGAATCAGCTTTGATTGCTGCAAGAAAAAACAAACAAGCCATAGACATTCAGGATTTCCTCGATGCTATTGACAGAATAATCGGTGGTCTTGAGAAAAAGAATAAAATCATTTCACAGGATGAAAAGAAAGTCATTGCTTACCACGAAGCAGGTCATGCTGCTGTAAGCTGGCTGCTTGAATTTGCACATCCTCTAGTGAAAGTTACCATCGTTCCCCGAGGAAAATCATTGGGTGCAGCCTGGTATCTTCCTGAAGAAAGACAGATCACTACGACGGATCAAATCATGGATGAAATATGTGCAGCCTTAGGCGGACGTGCATCTGAAGAAATTGTTTTCGGAAAAATTTCAACGGGCGCTCTAAGCGATCTTGAGAAAATTACCAAACAGGCTTATGCCATGGTAACAATTTATGGCCTTAACGATAAAATAGGTAACGTCAGCTTCTACGATTCCAGCGGACAACAGGAATATACATTTGGCAAACCATACAGCGAGCATACTGCTGAAATCATAGATACAGAAGTAAAGAAAATCATCACAGAGTCTTACGAACGTACTAAAGATTTACTGAAAGATCATAAAGAAGAACTACATCAGTTAGCAAGCCGATTATTGGAACGCGAAGTTATCTTCAAAGAAGATCTTGAGCAGATTTTCGGAAAACGCAAATGGGAAGACAAGAGTGAAATGGCATATATGGGACCTTCTGCTAATGGCACTGCCATCACTGACACTATTCCTACAATTGTTATTCCTCCTGCCGGTGAAAACCAAGCAACCGTTGTTCCTCCTGCAGGCAGTTGATATAAAGATTCTCTCAAAATGGATATCACTTCACGTGAAATAATTTTAAAGAAAATCAGACAAGGGCTGGTTCAAAAAAAGGGATTGCGTTTCCCTGCCGTTGACTGGGATAAAAATATATACGCCGAAAATCCGGATAGCCGGGAAGAACAATTTGCAAAAGCTTTCACCAAGGTGGGCGGGCATTTTGTTTTTTGTGAAAGTGAGATTGAATTTATTGAAAATGTAATTACCCTCTCTCAGGAAAATAAATGGAAACAGTTTTATTGCCGCGAAGAAGCAATTACGCAACAGCTGGATAATGTTGAATTCCCCTACACACGCGAAGAACAAAATTTTCCGGAAGAAATAGTTGCCATAACCACTTGTGAAGCTTTAATCTCCCGTCTCGGCAGTGTTCTTGTTTCATCAGGACAAGGATCAGGCCGCCGGTTATTTGTCGTTCCTACTGTACATATTATCCTTGCTTACACTTCTCAAATCGTTCCCGATCTTAAAGATGGTTTGGAACGAATAAAGAAAAGATACAAAGATCAAATCCCTTCCTTTATTGCCACATTAACGGGACCAAGCAGAACAGCAGATATTGAAAAAACGCTGGTTACACCTGCACATGGTCCCAGAGATATTTTTGTTTTTCTTGTAGAAGACTGATATGGAAAAAGGGTGGACGTTAATTTATGTAAACAATCAACTTCACAAGACTGAAATCGTGCGTGCAGTTTTAGAGGATGAAGGAATTGAATCAGTCAGTATGGATAAAAGAGATTCTAGTTACATTTCCATTGGCGATATTGAAGTGTATGTCCCGGAAGAATATGCTGAATTAGCCCGAACGATTATTGAAAAAAATGCACTGTGACTAACCTGGGGCAACGAACAATTACAGGTGTAATAGGTGCAACCATCCTGCTTTCAGGAATTATTTTTAGCGAACAGACTTTTCTGCTGCTCCTTATTTTCATCAGCTCCATGTCACTGCTTGAATTTTACCGTCTCTTTGAATCTGAAAATACAAAGCCTCAAAAAGCGCTTGGCATACTGATTAATATTTTTATTTTTCTTCCTCCCCTCATTCAGAATATTTTTGAAACAGGATTTAATATTCTTCCTCTGATTATCATACTTCCTTATTTCATTTTCATTCGTGAAATCTATTTAAAAAACGAAAAACCTCTCTTTAACATTGGAGCAACACTCTTAGGAACTTTTTATATAAGCATACCACTATTTTGTTTTTACCTGATTTCTTTTCAGGGTATTTTGGATAACTACCAGTATGGCTGCATTATCGGTTACTTTTTTATTTTATGGGCAAACGATATTGGCGCTTACTTTATAGGCAAGTATTTTGGAAAACGTAAACTCTTCGAAAGAATTTCTCCCAAAAAAACATGGGAAGGATTTTTTGGCGGACTTGTATTTGCCATGTTAATGTCCTGGCTTGTATCCATTCTATTCACAAACTTTTCAATCGTTGGCTGGATGAGCATTGCAGCAATTATTATTATAACCGGAACCCTCGGCGATCTTGTTGAATCATTGTTTAAAAGAAGTGTTCACATAAAAGATTCCGGTACCATTTTACCCGGACATGGCGGTTTTCTGGATCGATTCGATGGATTATTTATTTCTGCACCTTTTGTGTTTTTTTATTTGCAGATGATTAAATATGGTATATAGCCTAATTAGTATTAATAACGAACCCTGAAAGCCCCCTAGATTTTTCATTTTAATTCGATTTTCCACGGTATTCAATTGATAATTTTTTTCACATTTTTCAGCTTACTATACTGTTATTCAGCTAGATAAATTATTTCCAGAATACTATTTATGCTCAC
Source organism: Bacteroidota bacterium (assembly GCA_043756425.1). Lineage (GTDB taxonomy): Bacteria > Bacteroidota > Bacteroidia > AKYH767-A > 2013-40CM-41-45 > JADKIH01. The sequence continues at coordinate 2,008 of JAYURB010000492.1, read as the reverse complement.
TTACCAACATAATAATAATTGATAACCCTTTAAAACGGAAATGCATTGACCCAACAATGCTCAATTTTCTTAAAAATATATACCTTCGCTGCCCAAATCCATCTACAATACATGCTTACGGCAGAAATGAAAGAAAACAATAAGTTAAAAGGAGAAATAAAGGATATTACTAATCCTTATGATTCCATGATACAGCGATTTGATGTTGCTGCACATATTATCGATCTTGATGTTGATACATACAATATTTTAAAAACTCCTTCGCGGCAATACCTGGTAAGTCTTCCGGTAAAAATGGATAATGGTACTGTAAAAGTTTTTGAAGGCTACAGAATTGTTCACAACAGTAGCCGCGGTCCATCGAAAGGAGGAATACGTTATTCTCTGGAAGTAAACCTGGATGAAGTAAAAGCACTCGCTGCATGGATGACGTGGAAATGTGCTATTGCAGACATCCCTTACGGTGGTGCTAAAGGCGGCATTACCTGCGATCCTTCTCTTATGTCAGAAGGAGAATTGGAAAGACTTACTCGCGCTTATACGTCAGCTATGTCTGATGTTTTCGGCGTCGATAAAGATATTCCCGCTCCCGATGTTGCAACAGGTCCAAGAGAAATGGCATGGATCGTTGATGAATATTCTAAAATTAAAGGAGCATTTACCCCCGGTGTTGTAACCGGAAAGCCGCTGCACCTTGGCGGCTCAGAAGGACGCGTGGAAGCAACAGGTAGAGGTGTTACCGTTGCCGCTCTCGAAGGAATGAAAAAAATTAAAATGGATCCCAAAAAAGCAATCGGTGCTGTACAGGGATTTGGAAATGTTGGCTCTATTAGTGCGAAACATTTGGAAGAGTCAGGTGTTCGCATTGTTGCTATCAGCGATCACTCCGGTGCATGGTATAACCCTAAAGGGATCAATATAGAGAAAGCCATCGATTACAGAAATTCCAACCATGGAATACTGAAAGGCTTTCACGGTGGAAAAGAAATTCCAAACGAGGATTTGCTTACACTGGATGTTGACATACTTGCTCCATGCGCTCTTGAAAATGTAATCACGCGTGAAAACGCTAACGATATAAAAGCTCAACTAATCGTTGAAGGAGCCAACGGCCCGACAACTGCAGCAGCTGACGAAATATTGATTAAGAAAGGCATTCATGTTATCCCTGACATTCTTGCGAACGGAGGCGGTGTTACCGTTTCCTATTTTGAATGGACACAAAATCGTTTTGGTTACTATTACCCCGAAGATGAAATCAACAAAAGAGCTGATCGCTATATGATTAAAGCTTTTGCCAATGTTTGGGAAGTTGCAAAAAAATATAAAGTTTCGTTGAGAATTGCTGCTTATATTTTTGCTTTAGAAAAAGTTGCTAAAGCAGTAAAATCACGTGGTAATTATTAATATTTTCGCTTCCTTAAATTCATTTAATAATATTTTTTGATGACGATTCACAAAGAAGGATATACAACCATTGCAATTACCTTACTTACTCTTGGAGCAATTAACTACGCAGCGCACGCTTATTTAAGCGAAGATTATCCGAATATTCAGCTGGCAATAATTATTGTTTCACTTTTACTTCTTTTAATCGTACTTCAGTTTTTTCGTCACCCCAATCGCAGAATAAAAAGAAATGAAAAATATATTTTCGCTCCTGCCGATGGAAAAGTTGTAGTGATTGAAGAAACCATGGAGAATGAATTTCTTAAAGATAAAAGAATTCAGGTTTCGATTTTTATGTCACCGCTAAATGTTCACGTTAACCGATATCCTGTGAGTGGAGAAGTTACCTTTGCAAGATATCATTCGGGAAAATATTTAGTGGCCTGGCATCCTAAATCCTCCACTGAGAATGAAAGAACAACCATTGTCATTCAAACCGGTGCGCGCATTCCCGTACTCATGCGTCAGATAGCAGGCGCTCTGGCCAGACGAATTGTTTGCTATCCCCAGAAAGGCTGGATTGTAAAACAAGGAGAAGAAATGGGATTTATTAAATTCG
>JAYURB010000491.1:0-2664 GCA_043756425.1 Bacteroidota bacterium | reverse complement strand
GCGTTGGAGCGTTGGAGCGTTGGAGCGTTGGAGAAGTTAGTGTTCATAATAAAATTATTTATACAAATTGTCAGAAATAATTTATTGAAAAGCAAATTTAGTTATCAACAGGGGTTTTCTTTTCAAATCCTTACCTTTAGGAAAAAATTTAAATTTCTTCCTGCATACATAGAATGAATATTGAAGACCTACAGAAAATTTGTAAAAAATTCCCCGCTGTCACCGAAGACATTAAATGGGAAAATCACCTTTGTTTCAGTGTGGGGGAGAAAATATTTTTGATTACTTCTCCTGATACTATTCCGGTTACAGCGAGTTTTAAGGTTTCTATCGATACTTTTGAAGATTTATCGGATAAAGAAGGATTCAAACCTTCTCCTTATCTTGCACGGTATCACTGGATCTTTACCGATGATATCAACCGTTTCAATAAAAAGGAGTGGATGAAGTATCTTCAGGAAGCTTATAATTTGATTGCTGCAAAACTTCCGGTAAAGAAAAAAAAGTCATTAAAAATTGAACTCTGAAAAAAAAATACTAAACTATGGCATTACAGGAAGAAATGGAAGTACAGGGAAATTACCTTTTTAAATACAGAGGCACGTTTCCTATTATTATTTTAGTCTTGGGTTTCGTTATATTCCTTCAAACTGTTATGCATAAAAAGGATTTTCCGGAAACGAATGCATTCATGGATACTTATTATATTTACATCTGTCTCTTCGTTGCTCTTATTGGCTTGTATATTAGAATTTATACTGTCGGTCACACGCCTGCAAATACATCAGGCAGAAATACAGAAGGACAATTGGCAGATACACTAAACCAAACCGGAATCTATTCCACTGTCAGACACCCATTATACCTCGGAAACTTTTTCATGTGGCTGGGTGTTGCAATGCTTACGGAGAATCTATGGTTTATTGTTGCTTTCATCTTTATCTATTGGGTATATTATGAAAGAATCATGTATGCTGAAGAACAGTTTCTAAGAAACAAATTCGGCTTAACCTATACAACCTGGGCCGGCAGCACTCCTGCATTTTTACCGAGGTTCAGTCAGTTTGTAAAACCAAGCCTTCCTTTTAGCTGGAAAAAAGTTCTCAAAAAAGAAAAAAATGGTTTGGTCGCTGTCTTTATGTTGTTCTTTTTCTTTTATGCTTCGGGACAATATATCATGGGTGAAAAAATTGATAACCCTTTCCTGGCTTATGGTTGTGTTATTTCAATTGTACTATATCTTGTTTTAAAATACTTGAAAAAATATACAAAGGTGTTTGATGAAGAAGGACGGTAATTTAACCTGAGAAGTTATAAGCGAATTATTGATTCATATTAAAAACGATTTTAAACCTTATTATCTTAAAAAATAATTAGTTCCCCATACACTTACCTTATTATCGTATTGAAAGAAGGTAATAAGGTTATCGTTAAGTTAGTCCGTTTCGCTACTAAGGTTATAAGGTTTTATATTCCGAAAATAATCTAAAGAGTACTTTAATATTCCAAATTTGAAAATTTAAATAAATATTTTATTTATGATAAATTGAGCCATCCGTATACGGTGATTGTAAACCTTATTACCTTCTATGTTGTAATGCAAGTTAAAGTTTATTTTTTTTCATTTTTCTATTTATTTGTTGCTACTATATTGTTGAAATGGGAAATAAGCTGCCAGGCCCTGTGTGAGAGGGCTTATTCTCATTTCAACAATTTTTATTTACCGATTCAACACTCTTCTATCAGCAGATTGATTAATCAACTGCATTCTCCTTTCAATTAAAAACAATAGAGTGCTGGGGTCTTAGAGGAACAGATCGTTAACGACTGCAGGTAATAACCACCAGTCACTCCATTTATTTGTTGAAGGTAAATATTCATATTAATTCTGCAAATTAATGTATGCTTTACGCTCTCGTAAAGCGTATTGTACTCTACATGCTAGTTTTTTTGCGATTCTGATAATTGCTTTATTTTTTTCCATCCGCTTACAATATTTATGAAACGTTAACATCATTGCCGGATCTTTCGCTACTGCAATCCAAGATGCCTCCACAAAAGATTCTCTTAATGAACCATGAGATCGGAAAGTAATTCCTGTATCGTTTTCCTTATCGCCTGAGCTATGTGATCCGGGAGTAAGGCCTATAAAACTGCAGAAGTGGTCATTATTCCTGAATCGTTCAATATTTTCGATTTCAGTAAGTATAGTCATTCCATGAATTAAACCGATACCTGGGACTGTTTGTAAAAGTTCCATGTTTTTAGCATACGGCTCACAACGGGATAATATTCGAACCTGACGAGTTGATTTTAATACTTGCTCTCTTAGAATTAGATATGTATCTATAAGTGTGGTTTTACTTTCATCTCCTGCATTTTGAGTAAGCTTAATACCGCGTAACCATTCAATAAATATTTTACTCCAATTATTCTTTTGAAACTGTTCAGGGACTTCTATTCCATGAAACATTAAGAAAAATTTAATCCTGTTCTTATAACGGCTTACATCACTTACAATTGCGCTGCGAGTCCGAACTAATGCCCTTTGTTCAAGTGTAGACACTTGGGGTACATGGATAGCAGTTAGATCGCCGTTCGAAAGCGTTTTGGCAATTTTTCTACTATCCCGTTTGTCTTCCTTAAACACTTTTTCCTTTTGGG
>JAYURB010000490.1:0-2666 GCA_043756425.1 Bacteroidota bacterium | reverse complement strand
GATGTTAACTCATAATTTTGCGCCGCAGTAATCTGGTCATGAACAGAAATGACAGTATTCGAATTTAGCAACCGGCTTTCCGGTATAATATCGAATTTCAATTCCTTATTAGCTAGATGAAAAATATTATCATTGGAAACAAGGGTATCTTTTATAAAAAAATCGTGATCTCGTCCTATTACTAATGGGGCTGATATTTCAGACGATCCTTGCAGAGCTGCCCGCAGGAAAACCGGTACAAATAAAGCATGCCGCGGAAAGCTTCCTGCTTCAGTCTGCAAAGAAGAGGCTATTGCATAAACTTTTCCTTTTGAATAAGAAGCTGCAAGAAGAAAAGTATTTCCGCTTCTCAAGCGCATTACCGAACGGCTATTGCTATTATTTCTTCTGACGAAATTATAATATCGGTTAACTACAGGTAGATCAAGGTTTTCAGGTACACCTTTCCCTTTTTCAAATACGTTTACGAACAATTCATTCTTTTCTTCAATAGATACGACTTTGTCTTCCATAGTAACAAACTGTGAAAATCTGTCATATCCAATATCATCTGCAAGCTCATTGTAGGATTTTAAATCTGCATCTTCTGATGGTATTACGAAAAGCGTTCCGCCGTTTAAGACATATTTTTTAAGTTCCTGCAGCATGCCTGATGAAAAAGAAGGAATTTCATTTAGAATAATTAGCTGGGAAGAAGGGAAGGCGGAATAATCAATTTGTCCGGCAGGGTTGTTATGCAAAAGAAAATATTCATCGTCGCTAAAGACTGCATTGATAGAACTGCTGCTTTCTTTACCATTGATACAAAGTATATCCAGGTTTTTGCGAACATTGAAAGAGAAGTAAAAGTTATCATCGAATGTTACCGGATAATCTGTAATATTGAGAGAAGCCTGCTGCCATCCCGCTTCTGTTAAGGTAAAGGAAAGTTTTGCTTCACTATAAGATCCTTCTGGAATGGAAGAAGAGGCAATTGCTTTTTGCACACCATTAATCGAAAGCTTAATGGGAATATTTTCAGCATTTGAAGTGCCTTTGTTTCGGATAATGACAGTCAATTCTGCAGGAGTATTTAATTGAACAAAAGGAGTAGAGAGAAAACATGTATCAATATAAATATTATTTTGAACAGAAGCTTCAACCGGAACGAGAGAAATTTTCATAGTCGAATCCGCTCTGAAACCTTCATCGGTTATACTCTTTTGAAAGTCTGATATAATAAAAGATTGTTGTTTTTCTTTTTCATTTTTATCGGATAATGCAGCTTCTTGTCGCTGCAGAACTTCAGAAAGCAAACGAGCCGATGGTCCCGGTTTAATTTCATCGACTGCCTGAAGGAATTCTTCCCTGTTAAGAAGTCTTTGATGCTTTGCTTCAAAGTCGGAAGTAAGTAATTGAAAGCGGTCAGAAGGTTTAAAGGCCAAAGCAATTTCGCGTGCTTTCTTTTTGGCAGTTTCGAGCAGGTTTCCGTTTTTGCCAACTGCATCCATACTGAAAGAATTATCTACATAGATGCTTATTTTTTTAACGCCTCCTTCAATTTTAGTATTTGAAATCGGAAGATAGGGTTGTGCAAATGCAAATACTAAAAAAGCTACCGCTAAAAGTCTGGATAAGAGTATTAAAAGATGCTTCAGTCTTGAGCGGGACTGAGTATCCTGTCTGATTTCACGAAGGAATCGAACGTTTGTAAAATAGACCTTCTTAAACCTGCGAAAATTAAAGAGGTGGATAATAATTGGAATAGCAAGTGCTAATAGAGCGAAAAGAAAGCCCGGGTATATAAAATGCATTGGGCCAAAGATATTCAGAATTTCTCAAAAACACCTAAACCAAATAGAGCAAAATCGTATTTAACAGGATCTTCTTTATCAAATTTTTTCAGGGAATTTGTAAGTTCGGTAGCGGCAGTCCAATCGTTTTGCTTTCGTTTCAATAGATTAAGCTTGCGAGCCACACGTCCCGAATGAACATCAATAGGACAAGTAAGAAAAGCAGGGCTTAAATTCCAAATACCAAAATCTACACCGGAAGCATCTTTCCGGATCATCCAACGGAGGAACATATTAATTCTTTTCGCAGCTGACCCTTCTTCGGGATTTGCAAAATGTTTACCTGATCGGGCGGGGTGAGGTAAACTAAAAAATGTTTTACGCAAACTGATTATAGACTCCTTATAGTCCTTATGCAAAATAGGGTTAAAGGAATTAGTAAAAAGCGATTCAAGAGAGCCATTATTCCTATAAATGTTTTGCAATGACTTAAGGAAAAAACTGCAATCTGTACCATTAAAGGTTCTATGAACAAAATTTAGAAAGGGAGATAAATCATTTTTAGAAAAATTCATTATAAAGGCATAAGGATCGTTATCCATACGCAGCAAAAGTGAAGAGGCGTTTTTAAGAATTACGGGACGTTGTCCCCAGGCAATAGTAGCCGTTAAAAAACCTGCAATTTCAACATCTTGTTTTAAAGAAAAGCGATGTGGAATAGAGATAGGGTCATCCTGAATAAAGGAAGGACCATTATAGATTGCTGTTTTTTCTTCAAGAAAATCCTTTAGTTCAGCAATTTTAAGCCTTTTCATGGAGGCTAAATTAACGCTAATAGCGAGAATTTAGTGACAGGAGAAGCTTTAAATCAGTGAATAATGTTTAAAACAGCCA
>JAYURB010000489.1:0-6147 GCA_043756425.1 Bacteroidota bacterium | reverse complement strand
ACCGGATTATCAAAGGAACTACTTTTACAAAGTACAAGCAGTTTGTAGAAAATTGTTTTGAGCTTATGCCTCGCCATGCACTGCATGCTAAGACGCTTGGTTTTATGCATCCCACAAAGCGCGAAAAGGTGTTTTTTGAGTCGCCAATTGCTGATGATTTCCAGGCAGTGTTGGATAAATGGCGGCAGTATGTAAAACATAAAGCTGATTAATTTTAACATATTTTTTCTTTGAGTGGGTACTGAGAGAGTACGAATTACGGGCTCCTCCCCAGATAAGAACAAGTCGAACACCTCTGCTCAGGCATTGATAAATGAAGATAGGAGTGAATACCTATTTACAGGATTCAGTCAAAATCAATCTTATAAAATAATTTTGAAATATTAAAAATAAACAATAAATTCGTACTTCATTTGTTTATTAAAATTGTTTTAAAAACAAGTTTAAATAAAATGAGAAAAATATTTTTTATATTTTTTATTTCATTAGATGCTTTTTCACAAAATTGGCTTCCTTATGGTGGAACTTGGCATACAGGAGTTGTTGAAAGTTTTTTTTCAGCTAACCAAGGGTATATTATATCTTCTGTGATTGGTGATAGTTCTATTATCACAAAGCCTTCTCGATTAATCCAATCGTACCATTATAATTCCAATAATCATTTATTATTAGTAGATACGATGTGGATGTATGAAGATAGCGGGAAAATTTATCATTTTGCTACCGGACAATTTTATAAACTATATGATTTTAATTTATTACCTGGCGATACTTGGCAAATCTCAGTTCCTTATTCAAGTCCATACATTGCTATCACAATGACCTCTCCGGATACTGTTGTGAATATCATTGTAGATTCCATTTCCACAATCGTAATTGATGGTCAAACTAGAAAATTGCAATACGTTCATTCCTATAATAATGATTGGTATTTTTTAAACCCAATTATCGAAGGTATTGGAAGTGCTGGAGGATTTTTCCCATATATTTATGATTGGCAAGATTTCGATATTCCTTTCTTACGATGTTACACTGATAGCTCGCTATTTTATCAGAGAAATAGCAACCTGCTTTGTGACACCATTATTAATAGAATCTCTGAAAATGAAATAATGGGGATGGTTGCATTTCCTAATCCAACATATAATTTTTTAAAAATTACTCTTTCGCCTAGTCATTCTCAATTTCAAATTATACTTTTTGATTCTCAAGGACGTGAATGTATACGAAAGGAAATTAAATACGGAGAACAGAATATTGTTTTCGATGTTCATAAACTTGTTTCTGGTCTTTATTTTTGCATGCTTTTTAATGACCATTATAAACAAATTGTTAAGATAATTAAATACTAAATTTAAACCATATGAAAAAGCTATATTTAGTAATTGCCGCCCTGTTTTTTTTCATTTATAAAGCAGATGCTCAGGAATGTGTTTATACGCCACTTTTAATACCGGCTTCAGGATGTTCAACAAATTATCTTGAATACATGGATGATGTTACATCTATATTAAACGAACCAATATTAACTGTGAGAGTAAACGTCCACATTATGCAAGATGCAAATGGCACAAATAGTTTTCCAAACAACGCTACCGCAATTGCATTTATAAGTAGTTTATTTGGAACGAACCTAAGTATTGCACCCCACACATTAAATTTTACACCCTTTGGTCATATCGAACCACCTACGTGGGTAATAAATTTACCTAATGGTGATCCAATTCCAGTATTGCCTGAAACGAGAATAAGGTTTAGACTTACTGGAGTATATTACCGTACTGATCAACAAGGTTGGGATGGAAACGGTAATTTCGGGTCTACTGGCGCAGCCTATTGTTTCAACAATTATGGAATTAATAAAAATGTCGATATGAATATTTTCTTTCGTCATTACACAGGTACCGGTTACGGTCAGGCGTTTGGTAATTATCTTACCATGAATGCTGCTTGGGAAAATACGGATGTGACCAATATAGGAAATGCTTGGCTTATTAGAGGACTTCTAGGTCATGAAGTGGGCCATTGTTTGGGACTACCTCATACTGGATCTTGGCCTGGTGGACAACCATGCTCAACTTTAGATGATGTGTTCGATGATACACCTCATCCAGATAATAATAATTGGCAGTGTGATCCACTTGTTGGTCCCCAATCTGGGTGTAATTCAACTTCAAATAATATGATGGGATATAATGCGTGTTATGGTTATATTTCTCAAAAACAAACTGCATATACTCGATATTACACAAGTAACTTTAGACAAAATCTATTGGATTGTAGTAATGCTGGAGCAAACTACAGTATTCAAACAAACACTATATGGAATGGTGCTAAAGTTTATGATGGTAATATTAATATTAATACCAACAGTACTCTAAGCATTAATTGCGCATTATATATGCCTGACAACACTACAATTACTATTGAATCAGGATCTATTTTAAACGTAAATGGAATTATTAACAATTTTTGTAATTCTGGATGGAATGGATCAATTCATGTTAAACCTGGAGGAATTTTAAATTTAAAGAATGGGGCGGAGATAACTTTTATTGGAAATGGCAATATCTTAATTGATGATGATGTTACAATTCCTGGATTATTATCAATTGAAGGAACTCCTAAGGTATATTTAGATGGTAACAATACAATTATTGATGTTCATGGAATAGTTGATATAAAAAACAATTCTACTTTTTCGTTTTTTCATCACTACAATTCAACATATGGTTATATTAAATTTTCGAATACATCTTTATTCCCATCGAGGAATATAACTGCAGGAAACAATAGCAATATAAATTTTACCGGAATTTCCCAGAATAAAAAAATCCTTCAAATTGATCAGGAAACTTTTTATATTCCTAATGGAATTGTAAATTTAACAATCGACAAAGGCAAGGTTGAGTTGGCTTCTGGTTCACGACTTCAAGCAGATGATTTACATACAGTAATAAATTTTAACAATGCCAAATTTACAAGTACCACACCCGGAGTAAATAACAGTCATAGAGGAATCCATTTATATGGTCAGCAGTTTGTAAGCATTAAAAATTGTGTATTTGAATATGGTCGCTACGGAATTTTTGCCTTCCAAACCAATTTTGGATATTCATTAACTATTGAAAATTCTATTTTTAGAAATAATTTCTATGGTATACGCACACATGACCGAGGACTAGCACTTATCAACTGTATTTTTATTAATAATGAAAATGGGTCTATTAGTGGTTTTATGTCAGATCCTTCACATTTTGATGGAGTCATTTACAGTGGTAATCAATTCGGATTAAGCTGGCACAGTCATTCTAATTCTTCGCTTTCGTTAAACAACCCATATATAAATAACAATGCATATTTTGGAGCATACATACAATCAGCTCCTTTAGATGTTGTTTGCGGAACAGTTTCCTTTAACGGAAAAGGCTTTTTACTTGGTAAAGGTGCTTCGTTAATGATGGATGATCATCCCAGCACAAATCATTTACCTTCCAATGTTACTGCTATAGGGAACGATTATACAATTTTTTCTTCGTATGCCAATTACCTTTATTTATCCAATGGCAATAACGATTTTAGTCCTTCAGGACTAAACCCACAATCTGCAATCTATGGGAGCCTTGTTTTGGGTGGACAATTTCCGCTTTTGGCTAATAATAATAAATGGAATGCCCTTGGAACTTTCAATTCATCAGATTTTAGCTTAACGGATCCTAACAATAATCCACTCTCCGTTATCGACCCAACTCCGAAAGCATCAATTTCGGCTTGCGGACAAGCAGTCCCACCTTGCCTTAATCCACCATGTACATATCAAAATGCTTTGGATTATTGTCCATTGTGCGAAGTTATTAATACAGATGATTTTATGAATGTAAGTCTGAATCTAGCAACTCTGGCATCTCTAAATATGCTCAACTCAACTGTTGACTCAAACTACAGAATTGCAATACAACTTTTCTATCAAATACTAAATGAAAACATTCCAAACCCAGACGGAAATGAGTCGTATTTGCTAAATTTAAATTACATTAAATTACAGGAAGCACTTGGACATGCTTTTAGAAGTCATCAAATAAGTTGCGAAGAAAATAATTCTGTTATATGTGAAGAAGTTCAAAAGGTAATTGATATTGAAAATAAATTTATTTCAAAAGCAGCTCAACAAAATAATTATTTCCGGAAATTTCTTTACAGTATGGACAAAGCACAAACTTACAGGATTGCTTGCAGACGTGATCTTTGTCTTAGCTTACTTAATGAAATCAATAGCTGGGCTGAAGGCGATGATATCGCTGAGGTTGGAAGTTTTATCTGTGCTGTTCAACTGGAGCAGAATATTTTAGATGGACTAATAGATTTTAGTTTAGCAGAAGAAGAGTTACAACTATGTAATAGTTCCAATCCTTTTCGAATTACAGCACCGGATAGAACAAAAAACCTGAGTAACATAAAAAAGGAAATGGAGGTATCCGTATCTCCAAATCCTGTAAAAGATATTGCATTAATTTCATCAAATGTTGAAACAGGATATATCATACTTTACAATAATTTAGGTCAATCTGTTTTCAATTCAACTTTTAATTACGATACTGACATTGATATGTCTAAATTTTCAAAAGGTATGTATAAAATAAAAATTGAAAACTTACAAACTTTAGAATATAAGGTTGAGAAAATATTAATTCAATAAAATAATTCTAATCCGGTAGTTATTGCCAAAAACAGTTTGGTAAAGTATTCTTACGTTTTCTGCTTAAAAACTACTTAGTTTACTACATTGTACAATGTATCTCTTTCAACCGGCATTCGACCTGAAGAACGAATTAGCTCTTCGATTTGCAATGAAGTCAAAACAGGATTTTGCTCTTCACTACCCGCCATAGAATAAATTTTTGTCGAATCATCAATGGTTCCATCGAGGTCATCCACACCGAAAGCCTGAGAAAGCTGCGCTGTATTTCGGCCAATCATGGGCCAATATGCTTTTATGTGATTAAAGTTATCGAGAAAAATTCTTGAAACAGCATAGTTTTTTAAATCTTCAACAACACTTACCTCCTGAACATTTGACATTTCATTATCCTTGTTTCTGAATTTAAGGGGAATAAATGTATTGAAACCACCTGTTTTATCCTGAAGAGTGCGCAAGCGTTCCATGTGTTCAATTCTGTGACTGTAATTTTCAATGTGTCCGTACAAAATAGTAGCATTGCTGTGCATTCCTAATTTATGAGCTGTTTCATGAATGTTTAGCCATACTTCAGAAGAACATTTATCGTCGCAGATTAATGACCGTATTTTTTCATCGAATATTTCAGCACCGCCTCCGGGAAGGGAACCTAAACCGGAGCTCTTCAGCAGGGTTAATCCTTCTTCTGCGGTAACTTTAGCTTTGCGGAACATATAATCGAGTTCAACAGCTGTAAATCCTTTAATATGCAAATCTGGACGGTGGGACTTAATTTGCTTTAATATGGAAGCAAAATAATGCAGGTCCATTTTGGGATGTACACCGCCAACTATATGTACTTCTGTAACAGGTTTTCCAGCGTAGGAACGTATCGTCTCCATAATTTGATCGGCACTAAGCTCCCACCCTGCTTCACGGTCTTTTAAGGTTCTGGAATAAGAACAGAACTTGCAGGAAAAAACACATACATTAGTTGGTTCAATATGAAAATTACGATTGTAGTAAGTTATATTTCCATTTTTCCGCTCTCTTACAAAATTTGCAAGGGTACCCAAAAATCCGGGTTCGCCCTCTTCAAAAAGTAGTACAGCATCGGCGAAAGAAATTCTTTTATTTTCAACTACTTTATCGGCTATTTTTTGTAAGGATATGTTAGTAGTAAGATGTGATATTTTATCTTTTGAAGTGGTTATCATATGGCAAATGTAAGTATTTTTGATGTTGGGATTAAGTATAGTTCGTTAGAATTAAATGATTATTTTATTCATCATTCTTCAAAAACATCTGAATAATTTCAATCCCCAATCATAATCACTCAAAAACTAACGTATTTGTGACGATAACCTGACATTGAATTGCAAAAAATTACCAAAATTTGATATTATCTTGTTATTTTGTTGAATTAAATTCAGTAGGCGATAATCAATTATTTTTGTATAATTTTATATCTA
>JAYURB010000488.1:0-6189 GCA_043756425.1 Bacteroidota bacterium | reverse complement strand
TATTAATTCTTTCTGATGCAGCTCATTCCATTGGCGCTATATACAAGGGGCGGCGTGCCGGTTCTTTAACAGATGTTTCTGTTTTTTCTTTTCATGCTGTAAAAAATCTTACAACTGCTGAAGGTGGCGCTGTAGCATTAAATCTACCTTCTCCTTTTAATAATCAAGAGATTTATAAGCTTCTCTGCATAAAAACTCTCCACGGACAAAACAAAGATGCCCTTGCTAAAATGAAAGCCGGCAGCTGGAAATATGACATTATAGAAGCAGGGTATAAGATGAATATGACAGACATACAGGCTTCAATCGGCTTAGTTGAATTAGCGAGATATGAAGACGATATGCTTGTCAGAAGAAAAGAAATTTGTTCCGCTTATACTATTACTTTCAGGCAGACTGAATGGGGAATTGTGCCTCCTCAGGAAAATCTTAGCATGCAAACGCAAAGTTCATTTCACCTTTATGCTCTTCGAATAAACGGAATAACAGAAGTAATACGCGATCAGATAATTCAATCAATTGCTGAAAAAGGAGTTTCCGTTAACGTGCATTTCATTCCTGTACCAATGATGTCCTTTTATAGTAAGTTGGGTTATGACATCAACCGATACCCCAATACTTTAAAGCAGTATGAAAATGAAATTTCATTACCTGTATATTATGATTTAACAAAGGAACAGATTAATATAGTAATTGAAGCTGTTAAAAGCTCCGTTGAAGAACAACTTAAAACTACTTATCAATGAAAAAAATTCTAGTTATTTTATTTATTTCCCTGAATGCAGCAATAGCTCAGCAGCCTGCAACTACTCCTGTCGGACCACTGCCTGACTATAAAAAAATTGCTGAAAGGATTTTTGAAGACATACGCAAGCGGGATTTTAGCAAAGCGTCTGAACTTTTTGATACTGATTTTGCATCCAGGCTTGATTCCACAAAACTTAGAAATGCCTGGGATAAATTACAGACCATTTCAGGACCATTTGTTAAAATTATTGAAACTACTTTAGATCACCAGCCGAATTACGATGTTGTACTTCAACATGCACAATTCGAAAAAAAGAAAATTGATTTCAAAGTTGTCTTCGGCACGAATCAAAAGGTAAAAGGAGTTTCATTTCTTCCTGGCGAACCGCGGGAAGCTTATAAGCTTCCTCCATATTATAAGCAAGACAGTGTAGTAGAGGAAAGATTAGCATTGAAAATGGGACCTCTTACTCTTCCCGGAATTTTGACAGCACCAAACAGGAAGGGGAAATTCCCCGTCGTTATTTTTGTTCATGGAACCGGACCCAATGATAAAGACGAATCTGTTGGTGCCACAAAAATATTTAAAGATATAGCTATCGGCCTTTCAGCAAATGGAATCGCTTCCTACCGCTATGATAAAAGAACAAGAGTGCAAAGAGCAGGTACCACCAAACAGAAAAACTTCACCGTAAAAGATGAAACCATGGATGATGTTAGTTTGGCTGTCGAAACCTTAAAACTTGATTCCCTTGTCGATAGTACAGCAATTTTTCTTTGTGGTCATAGCTTCGGAGGTATGCTTCTTCCTCGAATTGCCCAACAAACTAAAAGAATTTCCGGTTTAATTTTCCTTGCAGCAAATGCCAGAAAACTGGAAGATGTAATGCTTGATCAGACAATCTATATGCTTTCTCTTGATACAACAGGAAAGGACCATACTGCTTTAGTTGATTCAATTAAAATGGAAAACGCAAAAATTAAGATCCTTAAACCAAGTCCCAACGATTCAACAAGAATCCTGTTTCAACCACCTTCCTATTGGCTTGATCTTAATACCTATAATCCAATGAATGCGGTTTTATCACTAAATTCTCCAATGCTTTTTATGCATGGGGGGCGCGACTATCAGACAACAGAAGTTGATTTTAATATGTGGAAAAAGACTTTGTCAGGTAAAAAAGCTGAATTTAAAATGTATCCGGACTTAAATCATTTCTTTATTAAAGGAAGTGAAAAAAGCACACCAATGGAATATAATAAAAGCAATAATGTCGATTATGATTTTATTAAAGACATGTCGAAGTGGGTTTTATCAGTTAAAAAATGATAAGGTTTTGGGGATTAATGAATAAGTTTTTAATACGTCTTTTCGATATCATTTTTTCAGTAACAGGATTGGTCTTTCTATCTCCCTTAATGTTGCTAATTGCTTTAGTGATACCTTTTGAATCGGCCGGGCCTATCATATTCCGGCAATGGAGGGTTGGAAAGAATAATATTGATTTTAGACTATTTAAGTTCAGGACAATGCGCATAAATGCCGATAAGCATGGGCTTATAACAATTGGCATGAAGGACCCCCGGGTTACCCGTTTTGGCATCTTACTCAGGAGATATAAACTGGATGAACTCCCCCAGCTTTTTAATGTATTAAAAGGACAAATGAGTCTGGTTGGCCCCCGCCCGGAGGTCAGGCGATATGCTGAATTATTCTCTCCTGCCGAACAAATGATAGTTCTTTCCGTTAAACCGGGCATAACAGATGTTGCTTCTATTGAATATTCCCTAGAAAATGAACTTCTTAGTAACGTTTCTGATCCGGAGCAGTATTATGTAAATGAGGTTTTACCTGCAAAAATTAAATTAAACTTGATATTTATAGAAAACCCTACCTTTGCCAATTACCTGAAGATAATATTAAAAACCATCGGCAAGGTAATTACTCACTAATAAATTGCATTAATCCTATAAAACATAAATAATTATTTAACATTATTAATTTTAACGAATAGTTCTGATATTGTAAAAGCTTCTTTAAGCACATTTTTTCGCAAGTCGTAGAACATTTCATTTTATTAAAATATGAGAATTAAAATATCCTTTTTGAAAGTACACGGTAGCAGTGGTACTGTTCCTCTTCATCATCAAAAAATTATTTCTGCTTTAATCGATGAAGTAGTTCATGAAATTCCTTCTCCTACAGATTACTTTTGCTTTTCTTCCTTAAAGGGAACATCGAAAGTTCAGAGTGGACAAATTCGTTTTCTCTCGTCAAAGGTTTCTCTTGTCATCTCTGCTCCTGAGGCTCATTTTGCAGAACAACTGGTGCAGAAAATATTTGACAGACGATTGGTCAGTTTTTCTAAATTGACGCTGGTTCCTAAATCGTATGATATTATTCCTGATCCGGATTTTAAAACAGTCATGAAATACGTTTGTATTTCACCAATGATTCCTCAGCCGGCATTTGAAGTTGATCCTTCCGGCGTTATTCCGGATGCTCTGGATCCCCGTTCTCATGAGTATTCAGATTTATTCTATGACGCTATTCTTGACAGAATGGAAAAAGCAGGATTTACTCAGGAACAGCTGACTTCTTTCGCTGAATTTGAAATCATGCCCGATCCAAATTATATTCAGAAAATTCTCGAGACTCATAAGAAGTTTGCCAGAATCTATAAGAATAATCTTAACCAGACCATTTTCGGCTATCTGCTTCCTTTTACGTTGCATGCTCATCCGCAGGTTCAGAAATTTATTTGGGATTGTGGAATCGGCCTCTTTACTAACCAGGGTTATGGAATGATAGATGTGGTCGGACAATCAGCCGCACCTGTAATCGAAGAACCTGAGGTTGAAGGTGAATTACCGGCTTAAGGAGGACTGACCTTTCCGAATTTAACGTATTGCTTTTCTCCATTAACTACTACTAATAGACTGTATATTCCATAATGAAGTTCATTGGCGGGAATATCTATTGTATTTCCCAGTCCGGGCGGGTAAAGTCCATCCTGACTCGATTCAAAATTTCTGCTATAATGTAATTTACCAAAACTGTCGTAAATGTATAATGCAATAGAAACAGATTTACCTGTCAGGTTTCTGATATATGCCTGGAATTTTCCGGGGTTGTAGGAAATAGCCGTAGGTCTGAAATCAAAATGAAAGTTTCCGCAAATGGTACTTGTTGTCCAATACTGCAAGTTTCCCCAGTGAATAGCTGCACATTCATTTCTATAAGTAACGTTGTCGCATCCGCAAACAGGATTGTATTCTTCACCACCACCAACCAAAGCACATTGATAAAAGGGGTCGGCCTGAATAAGCGTATCTTTGCATTGCGAATAAGCAGTATTACTTATAAATAAAAACAGGATCAATATTTTTCCCATGGGATAAAGATAATGAATTACAAGACTTCAGCACAGAACGAAATTCTTTAAAAACTATTTTCTTTTATTACAGAAGCCCTGAAAACGCAATGAATTTTTTAGCGCATATTTTTCTTTCCGCCAATGACAAAGAGCTAATGATTGGAAATTTTATTGCCGATTATGTTAAAGGAAATAAGAAGAATGATTATCCCGATGCCATAAGGAAAGGGATTGAATTGCATCGCTCAATAGATGCTTTTACGGATCAGCATCCCATTACAGCTCTTAGCAAATCAAGATTGTATCCAAAGCATCATAAATATTCCGGGCCTGTTGTCGACATTTTTTATGACCATTTACTGGCTAAAAATTTTTCATTATTTTCTCAAATTCCTTTGGAAGGTTTTGCTGAAATTACCTACAATTCAATTTCATCCTATATGCAATTTTTACCTCCAAGAGTAATCGAATTTCTTCCCTTTATGATTGAAAGAAGCTGGCTGGTCAATTATGCAACAATTGAGGGAATTGGCAGAACCTTAACCGGAGTAGGCCGAAGACTGTCCTTTCAAAATAAGCTAAATACTGCCACTGATGACCTTGTTGAAAGTTATTCCTCTTTTGAAGAAGAGTTTTTACAGTTTTTCCCTCTATTGATTAACTTTGTGCATTCGAAAAGGCTTTAAATGCTATTATATCTGAAAATAAAGCCAAATCAGCGTTTTGACCGAATCGAAAAATCGGGTAGTGATTGGCAAATCAGGTTAAAGGCACCGGCTATCGAGGGTAAAGCAAACGAACAGTTAATTAAATATTTAAGCGAACTATTGGGGCTGCCAAAATCAAAAATAGTATTGAAAAAGGGTCAAAGCTCTCGAATTAAGTGTATTGAAATTGATGCAGAAACCGATTTTGTAAATCTACGCCTGGAAAGGGCTTTCATCGAGTCTGCACAATGAAATGTGAATAACTAAACTGTCTCTTTTCCTGTTAAAACCCCGGCAGGATTAATTTTGTCACTTTCCGGAAATTTGTCCGGACATGAACTTCAATTACAAAAATAAATAAATGGCTGAAAAAAATAAACCGGATCACGGGTATACAGAAGAAAGTATTCGTTCCCTCGATTGGAAAGAACATATACGCTCCCGCCCGGGTATGTATATTGGTAAATTAGGAGATGGTTCATCTAAAGACGATGGTATATACGTTTTATTGAAAGAGACTGTCGATAATTCCATCGATGAATTTGTAATGGGATACGGTAAAACTATCAGTGTGGCAATTGTAGAAGGGCAGGTCTTTGTAAGAGATTTTGGAAGAGGCATTCCTTTGGGTGAGGTTGTTGAATGTGTTTCTAAAATTAATACAGGTGGAAAATACGACAGCAAGGCTTTTCAAAAAAGCGTTGGACTCAATGGAGTCGGAACAAAAGCTGTCAATGCACTTTCTTCTGAATTCATCGTTCAGTCTTTTCGTGAAGGACGAACTAAGTTTGCTGAATTTAAAAAGGGCGTAATTGTCAAGGACGAAAAGGAGAAAAAATCAGAAGAGCCTAACGGTACTTCAATCTCATTTTATCCTGATGAAAGTTTATTTAAGAATTATCGTTTTAACTCAGAACATGTTTCCAGCATGTTGTGGAATTACGCTTTTCTTAACCGTGGACTAACAATTGAATTCAACGATCAGAAATTCTTTTCAGAGAATGGCCTAAAGGATCTTCTGGAGAAAAATCTAAGCGATGAAATATTATATCCTATTATTCATATTAAAGGAGACGATATTGAAGTTGCTTTTACCCATACGACTGCTTATGGTGAAGAATATTATTCTTTTGTAAACGGCCAGCACACAACGCAAGGAGGTACACATCAGGCAGCTTTCCGTGAAGCAATTGTTAAAACAATTCGCGAATTCTATAAAAAGGATTTTGATCCCAGCGATGTGCGTACTTCTATAGAAGCTGCCGTCAGCGTTCGTATTCAGGAACCTGTTTTTGAATCGCAAACTAAAACCAAACTGGGCTCGCTGACTCGTGAACCCAATGGCCTTGCCATTCGTA
>JAYURB010000487.1:0-6204 GCA_043756425.1 Bacteroidota bacterium | reverse complement strand
AGAACTATTGATGTTCATATTCGAAAACTAAGAGAAAAACTTGGAGAGGATCTCATTCGAACAGTTAAAGGCATAGGTTATAAATTTGATTTTTAAATTAATAGTTTTTTCTAATTGATAGAAAATAGATTAGCAATTCCAGTAATTAAGAATCCAACTCCTGCAAGACTGGCGCTCTTTGCATCTGCTTTGATTTCAATTATTGTTGCCATTACAGCATTCATACTTTTTACTGAAAGTAATATTTATTCCAGGTTATTTACTGTCGGATTAATCTCCGTCTCATGTTTTGGAAGTTCTTATTTTATATTCCGATACTTATTAAATTTTTTTATTTACAGGAAAATTAAACTGATTTATAAAACTATTTCCACTTCAAAGAATACAAAAGAGAAGGCCTGGGAGAAGGTTGCAAACCAAGAGGATGTAATAGCTAATGTCAGCAAAGAAGTACTTGAATGGCAACAGGACAGCTCTAAGGAAATTGCTGAGCTAAAAAGGATGGAGAATTTCAGGAAAGAATTTTTGGGAAATGTATCGCATGAATTAAAAACTCCACTTTTTAATATACAGGGTTATATTCATACGCTAATGGAAGGAGCTCTTACAGACCCTGAAGTAAATATGAATTACCTTCAGCGTGCTTCACGATCGGTAGAAAGACTGTGTCTTATTGTTGAAGATTTAGAAGCAATTTCAAAACTTGAAAGCGGCGAGTTAACTCTTGATCAGCGAACATTTGATTTGCATGAATTGGTAAGAGATGTATTTGAAACAACAGAACTCAGAGCTAAAGAAATGAACATAAGTCTGACTTTAAAGGACGATAGAGATGCAGCTCTTTATGTTTATGGCGATAAGGAAAAAATCAGACAGGTTCTTACCAATCTTATTATTAACTCTATCAAATACGGAAAAAAGGGTGGCTCTACCCGTGTTGGTTTTTACGATATGGATAAAAACTTACTTATTGAAGTTACCGACAATGGAATCGGCATCGATTCTACCCATCTGCCCAGAATTTTCGAACGTTTTTACAGAGTTGATAAAAGCAGATCAAGAGAACAAGGAGGAACAGGACTTGGCTTGTCAATTGTTAAACATATTATTGAAGCCCATGGACAAAAAATCAATGTTAGAAGTACTGTGGGAATAGGAACAACTTTTGCTTTTACTTTAAAGAAAGTAAACTAAGCGTCTTCATCATCAAGCTTTAATTAACTAAATTAATAACTTTGACATTTTTACATGAGGTATTTCCTCAAAGAGGGTATAAGAAGGACCTTCAGAAACATAACCGTTTTTTTCATAGAAGTGAACGGCTTTATCACGGGCATCAAGAATTATTCTGTTAAGTTTCTTTTTCAAGGCTTGCTCCTCCAGAAAGTGAAGTACAATGGTGCCAAGCCCATAGTTCCGGTAATTTTCTTTAACAGCCATGGAGCGAATTTGTCCTTCCTCATTTGAGTTAATTTGAAGCCGTCCTGTTGCAATTGCTTCACCCTCCTCATTAAGCATTAGAACGTGCAAAGAAATATTCTCCCATTCATCTTTTACGCTTTTTTTAGGTTGCTTCCAGGCTTTTCTTAAAACCTCAAATCGTAAATCATAATATAGTTTAAGTTCCTTTTTTGTGGAGGGAATTATTAATCGATACTTTATGGGATGTGCCTTCATAAGGAATTATTTTTTCAACGATATGTTTTCATCGCCTGTCTGGTAAGGAAGAAATGTACAAATGAACTGAAACATTTCATCGGTAGTTCTCATACTTCCATCTCTTTCAGAAATAGTTCTTGGAGGGTGAAATGGAAGAAGCGGATTGTTTTCAGTATTATCATAAATACCTTCAACAACAATGGTTGAACCGGCGGATATTTTTAGCATTTTTTCAAATGTATAAAAATACTGCCAGCGAAAATCCCATTTAGGAATACGTATTAATGGAATTGTATCGCCAACTGAAGAAACTACATATGCCAGAAATGAAGAACCCAACAAATGCATATGGGGATTAATAGAGATTAATGAAATATCCTCAGGCACTAAATATGAAGTTGTAAATTTTTTCACTTCGCCGGGAGGAATGGTCAAAGGTGGCTCAACAGGAGAGATGCCACTGGTGCCGAGGATAAATTCTTTGAGAGGCCGAAACGGAGCGTGCGGGCTAAAAAAAATGTTAAAGGACGTTTCGTCTGTTGTATCGACCGGGCTAGGACCGTAATGGATATTATCGAGAAGCAGGGCACCGGATTTACTCATTCTATAACCTCCGATTCCATCCGGGTAAAAAGACGTTTCTACACCGGGTAGGTAATTAGTTACTGAAGGAATAAGTAAGGGGTAGGTGCCGTCATCTTTTTGGAGACTTAGTTTTTTAAAGGCTGATTGTTTGTTGTCTTTTTCAGTATCTACAAATGGAGCTCCGGAGTAAATATTTTTTTTTGTTCCCGCAGCATATTGAATCAAATGAGCATTTATATGATGCACTAATTTTTTATTTCCCGGAACTATTTCAATTGCGCGAATAAATGTATCGGCAGATAATTCGTATGGAATTTTAAGCATGATAAAATTATCCTTATTGTTACCTTTAATAAAAAACGGTTTTCTGATTTTTAATACAAGGTCCGGTTTTCCAAAATTACTTTGGTTAAAGAGTTTTGGTAGAAGAGGGGTTTCCGTGGGATTACCTTCCGGTGCTCCAAGAGAAATCCATTTGTTTAATTGATTCAACTCACCGGCGGTTAAGACTTTCTCTCCAATGAAATGAGAATAACCTGTATCAGCCGGCCAGGGAGGCATTAATCGTTCATTTACTGATTGTTGTATAGTATGAATGTGATCTTTGACGTCCTTATAAGTAAGGAGATCAAAAGGAGCGCCTGAACCTGGTCGATGACAAGGTGTGCAATGTTTATAAATTATTGGTGCAATTTCTTTTGAAAATGTGAGCTGAACTTTTGAATCATCGGCATTAGTTTTTCTTTTACAGGAAATTTGAAAAAGGCACCAATGTATAATAAAGAAAAGGAATGCCGTTCGTAATAATGGCTTCAAAGAAAATAAACGAATGAAAATACATTTTAAATGTTTCAAAATAAGGAATACAATTTTAATATTCAAGAATGCATCCAATGGGAGTGGTCTCTTTTATTTTTAAAATTTTATTTTTGACAATACTGTTTAAAGCATCTTCCAGATTGTTTTGGGTAATTTGCATTCTTTTTTTACCTAAAGCAAACAACCAATCGTTTATCCTGCCCTTATAGACGACGTTTCCCTTATTATCAAGAAGAAAACATGCGGGTACAATTTTCGCTCCAAGCCATTTTGTGAAAACCAGATCAGGATCCTTTATCAAAGGAAATGGTACTTTATATAATTTTTGAAATTTCAGTAATTCTTCGTCTGTGGAAAATTTACCGGGAAAGATTCCAATAAACTCCATATTATTTGCTTTGTATTTTAGGTAAAGTTTATTTAAAGTTAACGTATAGTCCTGTGATGCCGGACAGTCGCTCAATAGAAAAATAAAAGCAATTGCTTTGTATTTTTCAAGATCGGAAAACAAAAATGTTTTATTCTGAAGATTTGGTAGCTTAAATTGAACAAGAGAATTTTGAGAAAAGCCGGAGACGGATATTAATAGAAACAATATTAAAATCACCGGTTTGCAAAATAATCGCATAATTAATAGATTTGCGAAATTCATATTTTTGATTGACTAGTAAAGAATGATATTCTCCTTTTTTGTTCTTTTGAGAAATCTCTGAATAATCTGATTGACGTCTCTGTTATCGTTTTTGAATTTAATGAAGGCTTTGAGGGTTTCTAAATTTATATTTTCGGTTTCAACGAATCCATAGCCCTTGTATTTTCCCTTTTCTACCTGAACAATTGATTTTTCAGAAGAGGATCTGCCTTCTCCGACAATAATAAAATTTTTTTCAGAATAACTTAAGCTTTCTATTGCTTTAACGACTCTTTGATTATAGAATTCAGCATCTTCCTTGCCTAGGCAGGCGCCTTTGCATTGCTTAACTGCATAACCAAAACAAGCGTTTGTAACATCATCTTCTCCGCAATATTTTGTACAAAGATTAAATTTTTGAACTAGTTTTTCCAGTATTTGAAGTCCAAGTTCGTATGAATTAACAGCGCACAAATGTTCGTCAGAAGTGTTTCTTTTTGATAGAAACAACTTTAGATAGTCGTTTGTGACTTGCTTTAAATAAATTCCGTAATTCTGTCCAACTCTTTTTTGAGCCCTGTTGTAAAATGGTTTTTGCTTTTTAATCTCCTCAGACTCTAAAAGCAATGCTATTAATTCATTTCCTGTTTCTTCGAATGAAATATCAGAAACGGCATTCCTCATATCAATATGTCTGCGACTTTTTTTATTGTTAAAATGACTTAAAATTCTTTTTCTGATATTGTTACTTTTCCCTATATAAATTACATTTCCATTTGAATCATGCAAGTAATAAACACCGGCATTTTCGGGTAGGGTATCAACAATGTTTCTATTGAATCCGGGAGGGAAGCGAAGATTTAAATAATCGTTTTTAATAAAATCGTTGATGAGGTTTTCATGAGAAGCTTTTTCACAGAGGAGCTCAAAAAGTCTGACAGTTGCCAGTGCATCGCCATGGGCGCGGTGACGATTTTCAATTTCAATATTCAAGGAGCTGCAAAGTTTGCCTAAGCTGTATGATGGAAGACCTGGAAGTATTTGTCGGCTAACATGAAGGGTACAAAAATAATCACGTGCAAAGTTAAATCCGAGTGATTTGAATTCCTGCCGGATGAAGTTGTAATCAAATGCTGCATTGTGAGCTACAAATACTGCCCCTTCAGTTATTTCAACAATTTGCTTTGCAATTTCATGAAATTTAGGAGCATTTTCAACCATTTCATTACTGATACCGGTAAGTCTGGAAATAAATGGCGGGATAAAGGATTCCGGATTAATCAGGCTGCAAAATTCATTGATTATTTTCTCTCCATCGTGAAGATAAATTGCAACTTCTGTTATGCGTCCGCTTCCGGGTTTGCTTCCCGTTGTCTCAATATCTACAATTGCAAATTTCATAATAATACAGTAACTCTAAGATAAGATTAAAATTGACTGCTTTGACTAACTTTTAAAATTATATTCAGAAGAAATAAAAAGAAAAAGCCGGACTGTTAGACCGGCTTTTATAGATTATAGCTTTATTATTTATTCAACGATGAATGGATCTGATATAACTGATTTCCCGTCTTCAGAGAGCACATAGAAGTAATTGCCTTTTGGAAGATAAGAGCAGTCAAAAGAGAACTTAATTTCCTTGCCAATAATTTCCTTTTCCAAATGAATTTCAGTTAGCAGCCGTGATTGAAGATCATATATTTTTAACTCAGGTTTCAATAAACGAACTGTTGTAGTTATAGATAGATGAGCAGTGGAATTTACAGGATTAGGGTAAAAGTTTTTACTTACAACAATATTGCTTATTTCATCAATACCTATTACGGAAAATGATGTTCTTGCAATATGATTTGGAGTTGTAAACTTGCCGCCAACAATCAATTTACCGTCGTTTTGACTGGTAATGGCATATACTTCGTCATTGAGTTTGCTTGAAGTATCCGTTATGGATTGAATAGGGTTGTTAGTGGTAGTTTTTTTTGCTGCAAAAGAGGATTTTTTATTATTTACACCCAGATTATTAAACTTACCCCCAAGATACAAAACTCCATTACGAACGTACATAGCATATATTTTATCACCAACGTTAAATTGAGTTTGAATAGTACTCCACGTAGAACTAATAGCATCGTATTTAGAAGCTGCAGGAGTAGGAGAAGTAAAATCGCCACCGGCATAAAGTTCGTTATTATAAGAAGCAAGTGAATAGACTTTGCCGCTTGATAAACCGGTAACATTACTCCAGGAGGTTCCATCAAATTTTTTCACGGGGTTAGTTTGATCATCTGTACCAACATAAAATCCTCCATTTTCAGTGATTGCATTTACAGTGGAACTAACTCCACTTCCTAATGCAATCCAAGTGTTATTTTGCCATTTACCAACACGATTCAATGTAGTTGTTCCGGAGTTTATAAATGACCCTCCTGCAAATATTGTTCCGCCGCCAAAATTTTCATAAAAAATACAATTTACAATTCCATCGAGACCGCTTCCTAATGCACTAAAAG
>JAYURB010000486.1:0-2690 GCA_043756425.1 Bacteroidota bacterium | reverse complement strand
TTCCATTCTCATCAAAACTTAATACAAAACAGTTGTGGCCGTTGATAGCCGTGTACGTAATTGAAGAATCGTATGTGAATTGATTGTCAAAATACCCGGTTAAATAAATTGAACCGGCAGTATATTCTGAACTTAGGATTCTGAATTGTCCTGTGTAATCAAATCTTTTGTGCCATAAAAATTGGCCGTTTAAATCAAACAGGCTTAATAGATATGCATCTCCTGTACCGTAAAAAGAAATATTTCCTATACTAACACTATCTTTAAATAACAAAAGATGAATTAGTTTTCCATCACTCAGCTTTGAACTAATTTCAACCATGGGGTTAATACTTCTCATGATAGTAACTCTGTGTAAATTCCCAGAAGTATCAAAGACAGAAATAAAAAGGTAATTTGTCAAAGGAGAATTAATTACTGTTGTATCTAAAGGGCAATCATTCTGACCACCTCCTGATATTACTAATGAATCATTATAAAAAGATATACGTCCTAAAACTAAATTAGAAACTGAAGGGATTTGCTTTATCCATAAAGTATTTCCTAATGAGTCCATTTTTGCGAACTCTTTATCCCCCAATAAATAAATGAATCCTTCATTATCAAAAGTAATGCCCCCAGAAAAATTTATTTGCTTTACCCACAAAATTTTTCCGTTTAAATCCATTCTGCCAAAATAAGATCCAGGATTTTGAAAATAAATACTATCAAAAAATATACTACCATCATCACAACTGCCAAGTAGATAAAGACTGTTAGAAACGATATCATAATAAGCTTCTCCGCCTTCATTTTGAATAACATTACTACCAGATCCGAATGCCTTTGCCCAAACAAACATTCCCGAAGCACTTACCTTCGATACAAAAATATCAGTTGATCCATGAATTGGAATTGTGTCATTGCCAAAATAAGCTATCCCTGTACCTCCTAATGCATGGCGTAAAAATCCAGAGGGATAATAATTTCCAATAATATCTTTACATAAATTATATGGAGCGTCTCCTTTAATTGTGCCACCATGAGTAGCCCACTGGTAAATTTGTCCATTAATAACATTTTGATTTAGTAAAATTATTGCTATGATTAGAAAGTATCTCTTTTTCATTTTAATTATGTATTAAGGGAATAATTTTGCAGATTTCATTATTGGTAATTTTAAAAATATAGTAACCGGAAGATAGTTCAGAAGAATTTATTTGCAAATCTTCTCCATTCCAGCTAAATGATTTAATGACTTTGCCAACCTGATCGATAAAGTCAACATTAAATTTCTCAGAATTTTTTCCATAATAAACAAGTTTACAAATGTCATTACAAGGATTTGGAAACAAGTGAAAGGTATTTTGGGGTTGTCTAAAATTAATACTTAAATAAGTTTTATTAATTTTTGAAACCATATTCTCAGAAACACTAATTGAATTATTTTTTATTCTCCATGGTATAGAATTGCATTCAATAAATGTCTCAGAAGGAAAAATATGAACCTCGCTTCCATAAACTGCTTTGAATTCATCTCTGACTTTAATTTCACTTCTTGCAGTGAAGTCAACCTGGAATGGTGCATTAACTGTGACATTCTTAACTTCAAGAGTATTCCAGGAACGAAAAGTCTTATTTTGAGTTATCGGAATGCCATCAAGAAGATCGTCGTACTTAAATGGAATACTTGTTAGAGGCCATGTAGATCCATCAGGCCGAATAGGAGTCCCCCACCAAACATTTCCTTCAAAAATCCTATTAGATCCAGCAGCTGAAATTTTTATTGATTCAATTGAATTTGCATCAGTTTTACCTGGTTCACTTGGAAAAGGCGAAGCAGTAAATTCACCGACATCATTTGTGAAAACTATATTTTCTTTTAATTCACCCCAGATTGGTTCTGCAGCTGTGTAACTTATATTAAAAGTTTTTATAACGGCATTGCTCCAGGGAACTCCATCAACCGTAACAATACCATGGTATGTATCAGCATTTACAGGTATTAATATCGGCCCAATATCAGAATCATAGTTAGCTGGTTTTGCACATGAGCCACTGATAGAACCGTTGCCTGCTTGGGAAATATAATGTATGTAATTGCAAATTGGTTTGCGGCTGTATGGCAAGCCTGCGTATAAAACGCCGTAAGGCGATCTGTTTTGCTTTAAAGTAGCCGGATTTAAGATGTCAAATTCATCCTGAAACTGCCACCAGCTATAACCGCTATAGCCGCATTTTACAGTGAACTCATACATTTCCTGTGCATACAGATATTGGTCAATTAAATTTCCATCCGTGAAATTTATTGGAGTTGCCGGGTCGGCACGAAAACCTACTTCACCAATGATAATGGGTTTATTCGAAACCTGACTAAGCCAATATAGATAATCTTTTACCATATTGAACTTATCTGCTTGGGAATACGTTATTGAATTTGGTAATTGAGGGATATACTCGTGAACTGAAAAAAAATCGACTTTAAGTATATTTACATCAAAATAACATACTTCCTCAGGTCCAAATCCGCCAATAGTTATAAGATGATTGGGATCGCCGAGTGTAGGATGCTTTATTGCATCGTATAGATTTGCAACTTCTTCACAAAACAATGATTTAGGAGAGTCATAGTGCTTATCATTAGGCTTCGGCTCATTGCTTAAATCATATCCCAAGGTTTGAGAATAATTCATCATATGATGAGCAACAAC
>JAYURB010000485.1:0-2698 GCA_043756425.1 Bacteroidota bacterium | reverse complement strand
GGATATGCTTCTATTGCATAAGCAGAAGTGTTTGAATCAAATAATAAACCATTTTCAGTCTGTGGCTTTTTTTCAACAATGTTTTTTGCCTGTATCAGATATTGTGCAAAGTCATCACCCCAATCGTGTGAATCTTTTACATTGATGAAAAATAAGGGTATTAGAAGTAGGGCAAGAAGAATTCTGTACTTCTTTACATTTTTCTTAACCTTTATCATAATCAATCCCTTGCTTTAAAAGTAAGGATTTAGTTCGGATAGCATAAAATGCCATATATAAAAAGCATAATACTCCTACAAGGTAAGACCATTGAATGCCTAAATAAGCATCAGATGCAAGTATACCCTGTAGCAAACTGATTATTCCTCCACCCATAATCATCATTATTAAAAGTCCTGCTCCTTCATTCGTATGTTTTCCAAGTCCTGCTATTGCCAGTGTGAATATACATGGCCATAAGGTACTGCAGAATAAGCCTACGCTTATAAATGCATACACGCTTATCAACCCTTCTGTCAACATTCCTGTAAATAATGCAATGATACCAAGTGTTGAAAAAATCAATAGCTGTCGGGCAGGATTACCTTTACTCATGTAATCTGCCGCTATTAATACAACAATTACCAATGGATATTTGTAAAAGGGTTCTATGTTATGTCCTGCAAGAAGATTAACTCCAAGAAAGAAACCAAAAGCAAGGAAAGGCATAATAAATGTGAATATTTTTTTTGAACTTTCACTTATATTGAGAATTCCTACTGATGAAGTCCAACGACCTATCATTAAACTTGCCCAAAATAAGCTTATATAAGGTGCTACTTGCTCTGTGCTCGTATGAAGATGTTGTCGCATGTATTCCGGAAGATTGCTGGCTGTTGATACTTCTACTCCTACATAAACAAATATTGCTATCATACCGAGGATCAATTGCGGATAATTAAATACACTTTTCCTCTCTTTGCTTGTAGTGTCATTTGTTTCTCCTGAAGCATTGACTTCTATTTTATCCGGAATGGACGAGAATTTAAAGATGATTGCAAATACAATAAAAGCAGCTCCCAGAATCAGGTAAGGAGTTTTAACACCTGATATACTTCCCATGTGTGCACTCGATGAATCAATCGTGCTGAATATGGCAAGACTAACAAGTAAAGGTCCAATGGTTGTACCTATGTTATTAATACCGCCGGCCAGACTTAATCGTTGTGACCCTTTCTTCGGATTTCCTAGCACTATAGTAAGTGGATTGGCAGCAATCTGCTGTAGTGAAAATCCCAGTCCAACTATAAACAACCCTGTAATCATCAAAGGAAAGGATGCTGATTCAGCGGCGGGGTAAAACAATAATGTTCCCAGAGCAGAAAGGCATAAACCTCCTGCTATTCCGTTTTTATAGCCAATTCTGTTTAGTAAATCTCCCCCTGAATAACGGGAAATCAAATAGTATATTACCGACCCCACCGTATAAGCAACATAAAAAGCAAATGAAATCATCTGCGATTGCCATTGAAGTAGATTTAGTTTTTCCTTAAAAACAGGAATTAAAATATCATTACTGGCTGCAACAAATCCCCAAAAGAAGAATATAGAGATTAGTGTAGGCAAGGCCATGCGACCGGCAGAGGTATAGGATTTTGTCATAGGTGTTCTTTAGAATCTGAAATGTATATTGTTTTTAGTAAAGGTTAATGCTCCAAAGGAAAATGTTATTAAAGAGGAATGTTTATTAATATCGTTTTCGAAACAGGATTCCGTTTTTTTCAATATAAAGGATTATTTACCTTTCTGCCTCCTAATTAATAAATAACCTTATATGATTCTAATAATCGATAGTGGCTCAACTAAAGCAGATTGGATTTTTACCGATGGAAAGACAAAAAAACTATTTACTTCTCCCGGAATGAACCCCTACTTCCTTAAAGAAGATGAGATTGTCCGCATGATAAAGAAAAACATTACAGGAATTAATTTTAAAACAATAGCAAAAGTATTTTTCTATGGCGCAGGTTGTTCCGGTAAAGAACTAAATGGTATTGTGGCCGGCGCTTTTAAAAGAGTTTTTACGACAGCAAAAGTTACCGTCGATCACGACATCCTTGGCGCTGTGCTCGCTACGTGTGGAAAAGAAGAAGGAATTTCCTGCATCATCGGTACGGGGTGCAATTCAGTATATTTCGATGGAAAAAAAATTGAAAAAAATAATTACGGTCTTGGCTTTATCCTTGCCGACGAAGGTTCCGGTTCATGGCTCGGTAAAAAGCTTATTACACATTACCTGTATGGCTTACTTCCTGAAAAATTGTCTGATCAATTCAAAAAAAAATATCGCCTGACTAAAGATAAAATTGTTACTAACGTTTATAATAAACCGTTGGCAAATTCCTGGCTTGCTTCTTTGGCACCTTTTCTTGTAGAGAACAAAGATAACTTTTGGGTAAAAAATACTGTTTTAAGTGGCTTTGATGAGTTCGTGAAGCTCTATGTAATGAATTACCCAAAATATCAGAAGGTCCCTGTTCATTTTGTAGGAAGCATTGCTTATCTATTCGTCGATTTGCTCGATGAGGTTTTAGTTGCCAATAATATTCAAAAAGGAATTGTCATTAAGAAGCCGATTGATGGCCTGGTTAACTACATTTCGCAAAAAGAATTTGGTTCTAAGTACTAAGTACTAAGTACTAAGTACTAAATACTAGGA
>JAYURB010000484.1:0-2702 GCA_043756425.1 Bacteroidota bacterium | reverse complement strand
GAAAATTAATAACTATCCGACTAAATTATATTTTTTTAAAAAGCTTCTTCATAGGGTATTAATAACTCTACTTTTTTACCGATACTTTTTTGATTAGTATCCAGATTATCGCTAATTGTAAAATCTGCATTGCTTCCTTTTACACGATTGAGTATTTCCAGTCGCTCCCGTGTAAGACTCATGCCAAGAGATTTCTTTTTTGCAGAATGTAAAATTGTTTCCTCTTTAACGGTTTCGCTTCCTCCATTATCCTCAAGACAATAACGAAGCATATTCCCTTTTCTTGATATAGAAATGGAAAGAATTCCTCTGTGTTTTATATTATTTAATCCGTGCCAGATAGAATTCTCAACAAAAGGCTGCACTATTAACGGCGGCACAAGTACATTTTCATTGTCAATGGATGGATCAACTTCAAGCGTATAGTCAAATCCATTATTCATTCTTACCTGTTCCATTTCAATGTATAGTTTCAAGGCCTGAATGTCCTCTTTCAAAGAAACTTCTTTGTGCAGTGAATTCTCTAAAACAAGACGTATTAAATTGGCGAATTTCAGCAGATACTCTCCGGCTTCTTTCCTCTTCTCAACAAGTATGAAACGATGAATTGAATTAAGAGAATTAAAAATAAAATGTGGATTGATTTGAGCCCTCAATGCTTTCATTTCTACTTCAGCAATTTGGTGTCTTAACGCTGTTTCTCTTTCTCTGATTACAGACTCCCTCTTTCTCCTGTAAAATACAAAGACAACAAAAATAAATGCCACCACAAAGGGAATCATGCTGAATAGAATGGCTTTTCTTATTTGTTCATTCTGCCGCTCTTCAGCACTGGTAGTGGTTTTTTGGTATTCCAGCAGACTCTCATAAGCATTTTTATAATCTTCTTTTGAAGCAAAATTGTTGCTGTTAAAATAGAGTGAATCTGTAGTTGAAGGACTTTGTGCCCGGCAAAAAGCAGAAGCAAATAATAAAAATGAAAATAAAGAAATAGATAATTTTAAGCTTCTAAAGAGCTTTGTCTTTTCGGAAATTACCCGTCCGATAATGGTATTGTGGTATGTTCTCAAAAACAAGAAAAAATTATTCAACAATGACTTTATTGAAATTGATTAAAGCACCAAGATATATAAATTAGTCGACAGCTTTTCTAAGTATTCATTCATCGTAGCATCAACAAGTTATATAAATAATTAAGGATAAAACATGCCAGACTACCTCTTAAAATTATACATTTTTGTACTCCTTTGATACTAACACAAAGGTTGGATAAGAAGCTATTAATCGTCATGTATACAGAGATTTTTCTTTACTTTTGACCTTCGATTTGATTAAAAAATGCCCAAAGTAACCATCGACGGTAAATCCATCGAAGTACCCGACGGAACCACTATACTTAACGCTGCCCGAATGATTGGCGGGGACATTGTTCCTCCTGCCATGTGCTATTATACCAAGCTGAAAACCAGCGGGGGATATTGCCGGACATGCATTGTAAAAGTATCCAAAGGCTCTGAAAAGGACCCGCGGCCCATGCCAAAGCCTGTTGCTTCATGTCGTACAACAGTGATGGATGGTATGGAAGTTCAAAACATTACTTCTCCTGATCTGCTCGAAGCACGTGCCGGTGTTGTCGAATTCCTTTTGATAAATCATCCGCTCGATTGTCCGATTTGCGACCAGGCCGGCGAATGTCACCTGCAGGATCTTGCTTATGAGCATGGCCTTGCTAAAACCCGCTATGAATTTCCCCGCCGCACATTTGAAAAAATTGACATTGGCGAAAAAATAAAACTGCACATGACTCGCTGCATTCTCTGCTACCGTTGTGTGAAAGTTGCTGAACAAATAACAGAGGGCCGCGTGCATGGTGTTATGAACAGAGGTGATGTTTCAGAAATTAGCACCTATATAAAGCAAGCTGTCGATAACGATTTCTCGGGAAATATGATTGACGTTTGTCCTGTTGGAGCTCTTACCGATCGTACCTTCCGTTTTAAAAGCAGGGTGTGGTATGTTAATCCTGTAAATGCACATCGCAATTGCAGTAAATGTTCCGGCCAGACAATGCTATGGATGAAAGGAAATGAAGTTTTCCGTGTTACAGGAAGAAAAGATACCTACGGAGAAGTAATAGAATGGATTTGCAATGAATGCAGGTTTGATAAAAAACAAACAAGTGATTGGACAATAGAAGGTCCCGCTAATATCACCAGACATTCCGTTATCTCTCAAAACCATTATACATTAAGGGAGCCTGATCATAAACCACTTCTTAATAGTGTGAATGTTGTTCCTTCAGGTCGTCAAATTTTATCTAATAATAGCAAGGATCAATGATATCAACTTTTATACTTGTTAAAATCATAATCATTGTTTCAGTATTCCTGATATCACTTGTTGTTGCTATGTATTCAACCTATGCAGAAAGAAAAGTAGCAGCCTTCATGCAAGACAGACTTGGCCCCAACAGGGCAGGGCCTTTTGGTATTCTTCAGCCGCTTGCAGATGGTGTGAAGATGTTCATGAAGGAGGAGATTATTCCCAATGTATCCAATAAATTTCTTTTTATTCTCGGTCCTTCGCTTTCCATGATGACTGCCTGCATGACGAGTGCAGTTATTCCCTGGGGAAAAGGACTTACCATTAACGGTGAGTTTTATCCATTGCAGGCTACAGATGTGAATATTGGAATTCTGTAT
>JAYURB010000483.1:0-6240 GCA_043756425.1 Bacteroidota bacterium | reverse complement strand
GCAGTTATTAAATAAGAATGAAATAAACGGCAATTTTAAATTTACAGTTTTGCAATAAATTTTATTATGAAAAATATTTTACTCATTCACGTATGTTTTTTTTGTCTTATTCGATTTTCTTCGTTTGGACAAAGTTTTTCAATCAACCCCAGCCAAGCAAACCGCGGTCAATCGCTTGTAACCACTATAACACCTGTTGGGGCTATGATGACAATTAGTTCCGGTTCCGGAAGCCTGTATCATTTTACTCTGGAACAAGGAAGTTATGTAATCCAGGAAAACAATTATACTTATTCATCATCAGGATTGGGTTTTGCAACTTCTTTTGATGTTACTTTTGTAATACCTTACAATGCATTGCCGGGACTTTACGATTTCCATATTAAGCACCAATGGTGGTCTCAGGATGCTATTTTATATAATTCATTTCAGGTCTTTGAAACAGCTGTTGAGGGCAGGGTTTATTTCGACGGAAATCAAAATGGCATATACGATTCGAATGATCAGGGTTTGAATCATCAAACAATATCCATCAATCCATTAAATACTATAGCAATTACCGACAACAACGGAAAATACCATGGGTATTTGAATCCAGGAACTTTCAAAGACTCTCTTCTGTTACCTCCTAATTTTTCCCTTACTTCTGCTTCATCGTCCTATACTATTTCCGTACCGCCCGATACTTCCGGACTAGATTTCGGAATTTATACACCTCCAAGCACAACCTTCATACATAATTTTATTTCTGATGGAGACAGACTGCGATGTCAAAGGCCATCCGCTGCGTTTTGGTCGGCAAGCAGCGGTTCAAATAATGTCCAAAACGGAACCGTAACATTAATTAAGAATACCGGACTGATCTTTGTTAATTCCTTGCCATTGCCGAATTCAAATAACAACGATACGATACGATGGAGTTATACATTGTTGCCCTTTGAAACACTGACTGCACAATTAATTCTTCAAGGAGGCGTATTTAATTCAACAAGTGGATTTACAATTGTCGATAGTTTATTTGATACTTTTGGAACTTTTATTTCTACTTCTGAAAATTTAATTAATTCCCATATTCTCTGTTCTTACGATCCAAATGAAAAGAGTGTTTCTCCCGAAGGTATTGATAGTATAAATCATTATATGTTAAAAGGGGATGATTTAAAGTATACCATCCGGTTTCAAAATTGCGGTTCTGATACTGCTTTCAATATAACAATTCGAGATACGATTGATAATTTTCTTGATTTAAATACGATGCAAATCCTTTATTCCAGTGCACCAATGATTGCTCAAATTGAAAGTAACAATAAAATCAGGTTCACATTCAACAATATATTCTTGCCTGATAGTGGCACCGATGAATTGCATAGTCACGGAATAATTATTTATTCAATAAAGGCGAAGGCAAATATTCCTGATTTCACAATTATCAAAAACAGGGCATATATTTATTTTGACTTAAATAATGCTGTAAAAACAAATTCAACATTTAATACGATGGTTTCTCAACTAAATGTGGGAATGGAAAATTTGTTTTCTGCCGGTAAAAGTAATGTATATCCAAATCCTGTTACCGGTAAATCAGTTTTAATCCTGCCGAACAGAAAAAATTATCTACTAAATATTTATACTATAACGGGCGAAAATATTATATCTGTAGTAACTTCCGAGAATTACGTTATTAATTCAAATCAACTGCATGCCGGCATGTATTATTATCAATTATTAGATATAAAGGAGAGCAAAACATTCAGCGGAAAATTTGTGATTACTAAGTAAATACTTTTTGTAATAATAATTAAAATTGTCCTTTCGGTCTATGAACAGAACATAGCTATTTAGGAAACGAATTTGAAAAAATCATTTCACAGCCGTAACATGCCCAACCAACTGATGCGACTTGCCGTCAATGTCTTTTATTCTTACGACCCAAACGTAAACATCATTCTGAACAGGTTTGTCGCTTCCATCGGGTTTACCATTCCAAGGCTTGGCGGTTTCGGGATTTCGGGTTTTGCCGGTATGGTAAATATTTAATCCCCATCGGTCATAAATCCACATTTCATGTTCAATAACATTTATACTTTGACCAATAAAGCCATCGTTGATTGCATCGCCGTTTGGTGTGAATGCATTCGGAATGTAAAATGACCAGATAGGATTTACGGTAACATCATTGCATACACTATCGACGCAGCCATGAGAATCCGTTATCAATAAGCAAATAGTATAGGATCCTGTATCACTGTACGTATGTTGTGGATTATTATTCCCAGTATAATCAAAAGCGCCGTCGCCAAAACTCCAATAATTAATTCTTTCTTCAGTAGAGAGATTGGTCAGCGAAACAGTTTGTTGCATGTTATCATTGATGCCATTATTAATATTGAAAGCTGCAACAGGATCAGGATATATTGTAATAACATTTGGTTTTATAACTGTTGCAAAACAATTTCCGGTGCTTACGATCAGTTTCACTGTATAAATACCGGAGTTGTTATAAATATGTGCGGGAGGAGCAAACTGATTCGAAGTGGTTCCGTCGCCAAAGTCCCAGTGATAAACAAGGCTGCCGGAATTTACGCCGGAAAGATTTTGAAAGTTTGCAGCTACAGGAGCGCAACCCGATCCGGAAACATTGAAGTCTGCAATTGGTTTAGGATTTATCGTTACAATCGCTGGAACAGTATTTGAGCATCCTGCATTTGAGTAGCCGGTGACATCGTATGTAGTTGTTGTTGCAGGACTAACCTGAAGAACACTTCCTGTAACTCCTGTAGGCATCCATATATAACTAGCGGCACCGGATGCTATAAGTCTTGCTGAATCTCCTGAGCAAATCGCAGCAGAGGTAGCAGAAACAAAAGGAAGAGGATTAACTACTATTTGTGATGTAGCCGTATTGGAGCATCCGTTTCCATCTGTTGCTTTGACTGTGTAACCGGTAGAAACAGTTGGTGAAACTGATATGGCAGATGAATTTAAATTTCCCGGCATCCAATTGTACGTCGTCCCACCCGAAGCTTGTATTGTTGCTGTTTGTCCATTGCATATTGTATCACTTGTTGCTGATATCACAGGAAGCGAAAGGATAGTAATGGTTGAAGTGGTTATATTTTTGCAACCATTTGCATCGGTTCCTGTTATCGTATAAGTGGTATTTGAGATAGGATTTAAATTAATCGATGAGGAAGTAAATGATTGACCGCTCTGAGATTGCCATACATAATTTTGTGCGCCATGAGCATACATTATTACAGGACTTCCCGGACAAACTGACGTATCGTTTGAAGTTATTATTGGCAGTGAATTAACAGTTACCGGTAAAATAATAGAAGCCATACAACCTTCAGGTGATGTACCTGTAACCGTATACGTCGATGTTATGCTTGGTGAAACAGAAATATTAGAGCCTAAACCTCCTGTAGACCAGTTGAAGTTAATTCCCGGAGTTGATGAGGAAACATTCAATGTTGCAGTATCGCCAATGCATATTGCCACAGCCTGAGCCGTAAGCATAGGATTAGAATTGACGTTAACAGTCGACGTTGATGTATTAGTACATCCATTTGCATCGGTAGCAGTTACAGTATAGGAAGTTGTTGAGGATGGAGAAACAGAAATCGATGAAGTAGAAAGATTTCCCGGCATCCAACTATAAGAAACACCTCCGGTAGCTTGTACCGTAGCACTTCCTCCGCCGCATATTGAATCATTCGTTGCAGTTACTGTTGGTAAAGGATTTACGGTAACATTTGAAGTAGTCGTGTTTATACAACCACTGGCATCGGTGCCTATGACAGTATAGGTAGTGTTTGAAGTTGGACTAACATTTATCGATGCAGCAGTATATGTTTGCCCTGAGGAGGATTGCCATGAATAACTTTGAGCGCCCTGTGCCTGAATGGTAACTGTACCACCATAACAAATTGCAGCATTATTGGTAAATATTATCGGCAAGGCATTCACGGAAACAGGTACAGATAAGGAAGACCAGCAGCCATTCGGAGATGTTCCCGTCACCGAATAATTAGTGCTACCATTAGGTATGACAGTAACGGAAGTGCCTGTATCTCCAGTGGACCAATTGAAAAAAATTCCGGGATCAGAACTACTAACATTGAGCACAACAGTATCGCCGGCACAGAGAGAAGCAGCAGGAGCATTTAGTGCCGGAGCAAAACCGACGATAACGGTTGATGTTGCAGTGTTTGTACATCCATTTGCATCAGTAGCAGTGACCGTATAGGAAGTTGTTGACGATGCAGAAACAGAAATCGATGAAGAAGAAAGATTTCCCGGCATCCAAATATAAGAAACTCCTCCGGTAGCTTGTACTGTAGCAGTTCCGCCGCCACATATTGAATCATTCGTTGCAGTTACTGTTGGCAAAGGATTTACGGTAACATTGGAAGTAGTCGTGTTTATACAACCGTTTGCATCTGTTCCGGTAACAGTATAGGTAGTGTTTGAGACCGGACTAATATTTATTGATGCAGAGGTATACGTTTGTCCAGACGACGATTGCCATGAATAATTTTGAGCGCCCTGTGCCTGAATAGTGGTAGAACTACCTGTGCAAATTGCTGCATTGCTAGTTACAACAACAGGCAATGGATTTACTGTAACCGGAACAGTTAGAGTAGCTGAACACCCACCCGGGTCTGTTCCTGTTACTATATAAATCGTATTTGTATTTGGTGAAACGGAAATGGAATTACTGGTTACGCCTGTAGACCAATTGAAATTTGTTCCGCTATTTGAGCTGCTCGCATTCAGCACCACCGTATCTCCTGCACACATTGCGGCTGCGGGAGATGAAATCGAAGGGACGGAGTTAACCGTAACAGTAGCTGTAGCCGTATTGGTACATCCGTTTGCATCCGTAGCAGTAACAGTAAATGCGCTTGTCGTTCCCGGTAATGCAGAAACATTATTTCCCGTTGTGTTCAATAAACCTGCCGGTGGTGACCAAGAGTAACTAACGCCACCGGTAGCAGTGAGAGTTGCAGTATCACCCTGACAAATTGTAGGTGAGTTGACGTTTATTACAGCGGGTTGATTCACAGAGACAGTCGCATAGGCTATACCCTGACAACCATTGGAATTAATCCCGGTTAGTGTATATGTGGTAGTGGATGCTGGATTTGCAGTAACACTTGTGCCGGCAGTACCAGAGAGTCCTGCGGAAGGGCTCCAGGTATAGGAAACACCTCCATTGCCGGTAAGAGTTGTAGCAGTACCCGGACAAATGGCTGCACTGTTAACGGTAATATTCGCATTTGAGTTTACTGTAACCACGACAGTATCCGTAGCGTCGCAACTAGTTGTAACTGTTACGATATACGTGGTAGTTACAGCGGGTTTTGCAATTGGGTGCGGACAATTCGTGCAACTTAGTCCGGTCGCAGGAGACCAACTTAAGGTTGAATTGACCGGACCGGTATTACCACAACCCAATGTAGTGCTGTCGCCACAGCTGACAGTAATATCAGGACCTGCATTTGCCCAAGCAGCATTTACACTTGCAGACGGCATAAGAGTGGCATTAAGGTAAAATCGTACTCCATTTATACCTTCGAGATCAGTAGAATCAATAGGACTATTACCTTGACCACCACCGCCACCACCACCACCGGGACCAAAAGGACTGCCATAGTCATGACCTCCCAGGAAGAAAACATTTCCCCCAAGAGCATTTGGTGCTATCAGGTGAGCGGCTGCGAAAACCAGGGTATCCGTAGATTGATCCGTAACCATGGGATATTGATAGGTCTGCCAGTTTGTTCCGGCAGGCAATGCCCAATTTTGACAGGAGCCGAATCGGTTTGGAGAGAGTGCGCCGTGCATCTGTGCTGCAGCCATGTCGTTATTAGAATAAAGATTAGTGACTTGAGTATTGGCAAGAGCTATTCCTGCTGTTGTATGAAAGAAGCCTCTGTTCTCATAAGAATAAACTGCAAAACATTGTCCAAGGAAATTCCCGCCGTTCAATACAAACTGTCTAATACCATTGACCATAGCAAGCGAAACATCATTTGTGTCAGCATGAGGTTCGGAAGCGAAAGTGAAACAATCAGAGAGCATGGAAATCTGAGCGGCACTGATTACGACATAATCAGTAATAGCTGCCGCTTTTAGGATTTTGATGTGTATTTGCTGATTACCACCGTTGTTAAATACTGCAATTTTTGGTCGGTGATTTAATGTATACCGTATATCAACATTAACATTTTGTTG
>JAYURB010000482.1:0-2703 GCA_043756425.1 Bacteroidota bacterium | reverse complement strand
AAAAAAAGCTAACGGTTTATAATACTGCTGTCATAATTTTACTTAAAACTATCCTCTTTTAAAAACATTGGATTTTGCTTCATCATCTCCTCTACCTCTTTAATATCCGATGGACATTGAGCAGAAAGATTTTCATAGCCTGTTGAAGTAATTAAAACATCATCTTCTATGCGAACACCAATATTCCACCATTTAGAATCGCATGGACTGTTTAAAGGTATGTAGATACCCGGTTCAACAGTAATAACATTTCCCGGTTTTAATGCTGAAAACGTTCCGGCATCGTGTACATCAAGCCCAAGATAATGAGAAGTGCCATGCATAAAATACTTTTTGTATTCACTTTCATCTTTAATAATTCCAAGCGAAAGCAAACCGGATTTTATCACACTTACCGCAGCCTGGTGCGGAGCATTAAATTCATTTCCCGGCTTACATTTAGCAAAAGCAGAATCCTGTGACGTCTTTACCAATTCATAAATCAATCGCTGTTCTTTGTTGAAAGTACCGTTAACAGGAAGTGTGCGGGTTACATCAGCTGTATAGCCATGATATTCTGCTCCCATATCAAGAAGAATAAGGTCGCCATCAACCAGTTTTTTTCTATTTGTTTCATAATGCAGTATGCAAGAGTTCTCTCCTCCCCCGCAAATACTTGGATAGCCTACAAATTCAGAGCCCATTGATTTAAAGACATACTCGCCTGAGGCTTGCACCTGATACTCTGTCATACCCGGTTTTGCAACTCTCATCATTTCTTTATGAGCCTCACAACTCATTGAAATAGCTTTTTTCATCAAGACAATTTCTTCAGGTTCCTTTATTTCCCTGAGTTTTTTTAGATAACTCGTAAGCAAAAATGAATCTCCATTTTCAGATGGATAAGAGAATTTAGTTTTAAAGACATTTACCAGATCGAATAAATCAAGTGAGTCATTTTTAATATCGGCAATTCCCTTCGGAAGGTTTGTATATAAAACCTGACTAAAGTCCTTATTGGAAATGGATAATGAATAAAAATCTGTAGTAAGAAATACGGAGTTCATTCCAGCGATTTCTTTCATTTCTTCAAGAGTCTTAATTTTTCCGGTCCAAATTTCTTTGTCTTTATTTCGAGGAGCAATAAAAAGAAACTCATTGGAATATTGATGAAGCACTTCAACAGATTTTTTTAAAATCAATAAAATTGCATGAGGTTGTGCGAGTCCCGTCAGGTAATAAAAATCAGGACTTTGATGGTATTGAAAATCATTATCGTTTGAACGGTTTCTTACCGGAGCAGAAAATAAAATAGCAATTGCACTATCAGGCATCAGTTTCCTTAACTCTTCCCTTCTGTTTTTATGAAAGGAAGAAGAAAGAAAATCATTATTATAAAGCGACTGACTATTAACCTCGGATTGGATTAATATGGATAAGTGTAAAAAGAAAAAAAAGCGGACTGCTGATTTCATTGTTAAAATAAAAAAAAATGCCGGAACCTTATGGTCCGGCATCTCCTTTTTAAGGACAATTTTTTATATACTTCCTTTACGGATTGCTTTTTCAATCGCTGCGCTTATCCCAATTTTATTAATGGTACGAAGCGCACTTGTAGATACTTTAAGCGTAATCCATTCCTTTAATTCAGGAACAAAGAACTTTTTAGTCTGAAGATTTGGATAGAATTTCCTTTTTGTCTTCTTATTTGAAAAGGAAACGCTGTTTCCAACCATTACCTTTTTACCTGTTAAATCACAAACACGTGCCATTTTTTTACTTTTTTATGAGGTCGCGAAGATAGGAAATAATTTGAGAATTTGAAAATTTGGGAATTTGAAAATGAAAAAAATAACTTTAAAGATTTAGGTTTTATCAAAAATGATAAAACCGACAATATTAAAAGCTATAATATTGAATATTAATATTTTATATCGTCTTCATTTAAAAGAATTTTTCGGAGCATATTTAGGGCATGTTGGGCTGTTTCAAGGATAATTCGTTCTCTGTGGCTTCCGAGTTGAAGTTTTTTAGTGAAGGTTTGATCGTGGGTAGCAATGGCAATCCATACCGTTCCAACCGGCTTTTCATGCGTTCCTCCTGCCGGTCCTGCAATTCCCGAGCAGGCTATGGAAACATCTGTTTTGAAAATTCTAAGGGCATGATTTGCCATTTGTCTGACAACAGCTTCACTTACGGCTCCATGATTTTCAATAGTAGCCATATCCACTTCGAGCTGATCGGTTTTTACTTCGTTTGAATAGGCGATGACAGAACCTATGTAATATTCACTGCTTCCGGGAATAGTTGTTATTCTATGAGCAATAAATCCGCCTGTACAGCTTTCTGCTGTTGATATTGTCTTCTTTTGCTCTCGAAGAAGTTTTCCTACGATTTCTTCAAGTTTTTCTTCATCGAATCCATAAACATAGTCAGGGATTATTTTAAGCAGTTTTTGCAATTCCACATCAACTTCTTTACACAGAATGGTTTCATCTTTACCCGAAGCACTTATTCTAAGTCTTACCATTCCGGCTGCCGGCAGGTATGCAAGCTTCATGTTTAAAGGAAGGTTATCTTCCCAGGAGGAAATTTTTTCAGCAAGAAACGATTCTCCAACGCCCTGGGTAAGAATTGTCTTATGCACCAATGGCGTTAATCTGAATTTATCTTTTAGAAAAGGAATTACCGACTTCCCCATAAGCCCTTTCATCTCAGAAGGCA
>JAYURB010000481.1:0-6251 GCA_043756425.1 Bacteroidota bacterium | reverse complement strand
AATTAACGATCCGATAGCTATCGGATTCTCAACTAGTTTTTCTTTTATTCAATTCGTCGCGGATGCGGCCGGCACGTTCGTAAGCTTCATCATCGATAGCACGTTTAAGCATATCTTTTAATTCATCGGTGCTGGCTGAGCCTAATTCTTTTTCGGAAAGTTTTGTTGTTGGCGGTCTTTCAACGTGCTCTTCTATGCTTTCCGGAGGAGCGTTTTCGTCGAGGACAATACCGGCAGTTGAAAGAATGAATTCATAGGTATAAATAGGACAGCCAAATCTAACGGCAATGGCAATAGCATCACTCGTGCGTGCGTCTATTTCCATTTTTTTGTTTCCATTGTTGCAAATCAATTTGGCATAAAAAACACCTTCGAGCAGGTTAAAAATAATTACTTCCTCCACTTCTATTTCGAAAGAATGTGCAAGGCTTTTAAAAAGATCATGCGTAAGCGGCCTGGTGGGTGTCATATTTTCAAGCTCAATGGCTATAGCCTGCGCTTCAAATGCACCGATAATAATTGGCAGTCGTCTTTTACCTTTATCTTCGCCAAGAACCAGAGCATAAGCCCCTGATTGCGTCTGGCTGTAAGACAGACCTATAATTTCAAGTTTTATTTTTTTCATTTTATCACTATTACCACCAATTGCATATCCTTTACGAAATTAAAAAAAAACAATGTTGATGGATTAATTTTTTTAGTTCTGACCGGCTTTAAAGGCTTTTGCGGCTTTTATTAATTCAGGGACAACTTCAAAAGCATCGCCTAAAATACCATAATCGGCCGCTTTGAAAAACGGAGCTTCGGGATCTTTATTTATTACAACAATAACTTTTGATGAACTTACGCCTGCTAAATGTTGTATGGCTCCGCTTATTCCAACTGCAATGTATAAGTTAGGACTTATGGCAATGCCTGTTTGTCCTACGTGTTCTGAATGTGGTCTCCAGCCTGCATCCGATACCGGTTTACTGCAGGCAGTAGCAGCGCCAATTGCTTCGGCTAACTCTTCTATCATTCCCCAATTTTCCGGACCTTTCATTCCTCGCCCTGCAGAAACAACCAGCTCTGCTTCAGGAAGAGAAACTTTATCCGTAGCACGAACTACTTCAGTAATGCTGGAAGTAAAATCTTTATCATTAAAAGTTGTTGCAAATGGAACAACCTGCGCCGAAACAGGTGAAGAAACTACTTTATAAGAATTCGGTAAAACACTAACAACTTTACAGTCAGAAATCACTTCTACCATAGCGAATGCTTTTCCTGAAAATGCACCTTTCTTAACGACGAAAGATCCGTCCATAATAGGAAGGTCTACAACATTTTCTGCCAGTCCTGCATCAAGTTTTACTGCAACGCGCGGTGCAATGCATTTGCCGGAGAATCCTGCAGTCATTACAATTACTTTTGCATTTTCGCTTTTAGCAGCCTGAGCAATTGCAGTAGCATATGCCTGAGGATTAGCTACAGATAGCTTTGCATCGTTGGCATTCAGAATTTTTGAAGCACCGTATTCCGCTGCTTTTTGTAATTCGTCTGCAGCTACATTACCGATGGACAAAGCAACCAGAGGCATATTTAGTTTTTTTGAAATGGCATTAGCATAGCTAATGATTTCAAAAGAAGACTTTTTAAATTTCCCTGCTGTATTTTCAATATATACAAGTACTGACATGAATGAAATTTTTTTTATTAAATAATTTTTTTCTCTTCCCGAATCATTTCAAATAACTTGGAAATGTTTTCAGCGGGAATCATCTTCACACTGCTGCGCTGAGATGGTTTATCGTAGGAAAGATTTTTTACCTTTTGATCGACAGCAATTGGTTCA
Organism: Bacteroidota bacterium; assembly: GCA_043756425.1. GTDB lineage: Bacteria > Bacteroidota > Bacteroidia > AKYH767-A > 2013-40CM-41-45 > JADKIH01. The sequence goes on along the minus strand of JAYURB010000481.1, from coordinate 4,420 downwards.
ACAACGGTTAATGGTTTTGTCCGTGCAGACATAATACCCCTCATATTGGGAATCTTCCATTCAGCCATACCTTCAGAAGCCCCCGCTACAAAAGGAAAAGGAGTACTAACAACTTCTTTTCCGCCTTCGATTTCACAATCGAGTGTTGCAGAATTGCCATTTAAAGTTAAACTTTTAGCAAATAACAGGCAGGGGATATTCAGCATTTCGGCAAGCATAACAGGCATGCCTGAACCGTTGTAGTCGCTCGATTCTCTTCCGCAGAGAATAATATCAAAAGGATTTTTACTGACATAATCAGCAATCTGTCGTGCTACAAAATAAGAGTCTTTTGGAATAGAATTAACACGAACACCGTCATTGGCACCAATAGCAAGTGCTTTACGGATAACCGCTTCTGTAGAAACATCGCCGACATTTATTACAGTAACAGTACCATTGTTCTGAGCCGCAAGATCAACTGCTTTTGAAAGAGCAATTTCATCGTACGGATTCAGAATAAAAGTAACGCCGGCTGAAACAAATTCTTTATTGTCAGCGGAGAAATTTATCTTCGCCGTTGTGTCAGGAACGCTGGAAATGCAAACCAGTATTTTCATTTATCTTTATACTTGAAAGTTAGTGTTTTCACCACGATTTTAAATCTGTTGAAAAACAGTTTAAAATACGTTTTCTTTCGCGCGAAGATACATAAATAATTAACGAATTAATTCGGATTTGTCAACATGAGTACCCGACTGGAATTATTAAAAAGCTACCTGATGGAAGACCCTGATGACAGTTTTTTACAGTATGCTTTGGCTTTGGAATTCACATCTTTAAACGAACATTCAAAAGCAATTATTGAACTGGAACGATTGCTTTTAAAAGATCCCGGGTATTTACCTGCTTATTATATGGCAGGAAAAACATGCGAAGCTCTTACACAATTCGATAAAGCAAAAGAATGGTATTCAAAAGGAATTGACCTGGCCGTCTTGAAAAAAGATATGCATACTTTAAGTGAACTTTCTGCTGCTTTGGAAAACCTGGATTAAGAAGCCTGTTTTTTGAGGATAATATCGGTAGATTTTATTAAATTATATAAGAATAAGCAGGAAATCATTACAATACAGAAGGATTTTCTAAATTTGAGACCTTATTACTACATAGATACATGAGAGAAGTACAATTCAGAGAAGCATTACGTGAAGCCATGAGTGAAGAAATGCGCACAGATGGTCGCGTGTTTTTAATCGGAGAAGAAGTAGCCCAATATAATGGAGCCTATAAAGTAAGCCAGGGAATGCTGGATGAATTTGGAGAAAAAAGAGTTATAGATACTCCCATTTCTGAATTAGGCTTTGCAGGTATTAGCGTTGGTGCTGCCATGAACGGTTTACGACCTATTGTTGAATTCATGACTTTTAATTTTTCTCTTGTTGCCATTGACCAGGTAATAAACTCCGCTGCAAAAATGATGAGCATGAGCGGCGGTCAGTTTTCTGTACCCATTGTATTCAGAGGCCCTACAGGTGCAGCCGGTATGTTAAGCTCACAACATTCACAGGCATTTGAAAACTGGTATGCAAACTGTCCGGGATTGAAGGTTGTAGTCCCAAGCAATCCCGCAGATGCAAAAGGTTTATTGAAGTCTGCCATACGCGATAATGATCCCGTCATTTTTATGGAAAGCGAACAGATGTATGGCGATAAAGGCAACATTCCTGATGGAGAATATATCATACCAATTGGTGTTGCCGATATTAAAAAAGCAGGTACAGACGTTACTATAGTAGGCTTCGGAAAAATTATGAAAGTTGCCCTCAAAGCTGCTGAAGAACTCGCTAAAGAAAACATCAATGCTGAAGTAATTGACCTACGTTCCGTTCGCCCTATCGATTATACAACAGTTATCAATTCAGTGAAAAAAACGAATCGTCTGGTAATCGTTGAAGAATCCTGGCCGCTTGCAGCCATTGCTACAGAAGTGGCTTTCAAAGTACAAAAAGATGCTTTCGATTATCTTGATGCTCCTATTTTAAGAGTTATGGGCGGCGATGTTCCTCTTCCTTATGCTCCAACATTGATCGATGCTTATCTGCCAAATCCGGCAAGAGTCATTAAAGCGGTAAAAGAAGTAATGTATCTTTTAAAATAAAATATTTTACATTTCTTTTTGAGGACTACTTATTTCTATTTTTTTATATCCTCTTTTATCTCATTTCTTCTTTTTTGAATTAATTATTGATTGTTTTATGTGCTTTTTGATATTATAAAATAAAGGTACTCGGCTTCCACTATTTTGCTAAATAGCTCATTAACAGATCCCTGTCAATCCTGAAATTGCCAATCTATTTGTTACCTTTGTGCTTTATAAAATAAATATGATTTCTTTCCCAGAATTGGGTGTTGGTGCAAATGTTTTACGAGCTATAGAAGAGTTAGGGTTTAAAGAACCAACTCCCATTCAGCAACAAGCTATTCCAATACTAATTAAAAATGAGCGTGATTTTATCGGCCTCGCTCAAACCGGAACCGGTAAAACAGCCGCTTTCGGACTTCCTCTGCTTGAACTTGTTGATCTCAACATCACAACCACTCAGGCACTGATATTAGCTCCTACACGCGAATTATGTGTTCAGATTACAAACGATCTTTTGAACTACAGTAAATTCAATCGTTCCGCTAATATTACAGCAGTTTATGGAGGTGCTAGTATTTCCACACAGATAAGACAAATAAAAAAAGGAACACAGATTGTCGTTGCAACACCGGGCAGGTTACTTGACCTTATCGGACGCGGAGCGATTAACATGCAGGCAATTCAATTCGTCGTTCTTGATGAAGCGGATGAAATGCTAAACATGGGATTTCAGGAAGACATCGATGAAATCCTTAGTCATCTTCCAAAGGTTAGAAGAGTATGGTTATTTTCTGCCACCATGCCACAAGAAGTTAGAAGCATTGCAAGCAAATACATGCAAAATCCTTATGAGCTTTCCATTGGAAAGAAGAATGAAGGAGCTACTAACATTGAACACTTCTATTATGTAGTGCACGAACGCGACCGTTATCAGGCATTAAAAAGAATGCTCGACTCCATTCCTGAAGTATTTGGAATAATCTTTTGCCGTACTAAAATCGACACTCAGAAAATTGCCGAAAATCTTGCCAAAGATGGATACAATGCAGATTCTCTTCACGGAGACCTTTCACAGATTCAGCGCGACAAGGTTATGGCTCGTTACAGAAACCATAATCTTGAAGTTTTAGTTGCAACAGATGTAGCAGCGCGAGGAATAGATGTCAATGACATTACACACGTAATCCATTATAATTTACCCGATGAACCGGAAAGTTATCTTCACAGAAGCGGACGAACAGGACGTGCGGGCAAATCGGGTATTTCCATTGCTCTTGTCAACGTCAGAGAAGTAGATAAAATTCGCTTCATTGAGAAAAAGATGAATGCAAAGATTCATCTTTCTAAAATACCGGATGCAGTTCAGATTTGTGAAAAACAATTGATGCACCTTGTCAAAAAAATTCACCATGTAAAAGTGAATGAAACGGGAATCGATAAATACCTTAAACCTGTTTTTGAAGAATTTGAAGAATTAAGTAAAGAAGAACTTATAAAAAGAATAGTAAGTATTGAATTCAACCGTTTCCTAGACGCCTACAGGCAGGCTCCGGATTTGAATGTTGACATTGCCCATCAGGGTAAAGGAAATCAAAGCTACAGAAATCAGGGACCTAGAATGTTTATTAATCTGGGTTCTATGGATGGTATGAACGAAGGTTCGATGAAAGATTACATATGTGAAATTTCAGGAGTAAAGCCGGAAGATTTCGGACGCATTGATATCAAAGGTGTATATTCATTTTTAGATCTTCCTGAAAACCTCATTACAAAAGCCATAACAGCTTTTGAAGGTGAAGTATTTCAGGGAAGAAAAGTTCGTGTCGATATTTCAGGCCAGGGAGAAAAGAAAAGTTCATCGGGAAAAAAGACCTGGAATGATAAGCCATCTTCTTCTCGTGCACCAAGAGAAAGGTCGTCGCGCGGCGGATGGAGTGAAAAACCTAAATCCGATAGTAAATTCAGCAAAAAGAAGAAATGGTAAACGATTTCAATCCGAAAAGATGTTTGAAAAAACATCCTTACCGGCTGCTACATTCCATTTTTTTCCGCTAACTTTAATAACTATTATTCAGACGAATGAAAAGCATCAAATTTAACGGTAACAGTTCAGCTTTTTATACTGACCTAAAAAACCGTGTCGATAATTACTTCAGGGAGCACAAAATAGAAACACATGGAAGTGCTTTTATATACTTTAAGACTGCATTTTATCTCTTATCGTTTATTGCCTGTTATATTACTCTTGTATTCTTTACACCACCTGCCATATGGTCCATTCTGCTTTGTGTGGTT
>JAYURB010000480.1:0-16504 GCA_043756425.1 Bacteroidota bacterium | reverse complement strand
TTTCCTCCATTCGAACCATATCAGGCATTGCTTTTACAATCTCTTCTTTCTTTACAGAGAGGAGCTGCGATTCGATAGAAGCAGGAGCGCTCATTTGCCTCATACCATCCTGTCTATATTGAACCGGTACATAATACCTAAGAAACCATGGTTGTAATTGTGGTTTATTGCCTCCCAATGTTGGGTTGCCGGTAGATAAGGTAACATTAACTTTCTCCCAGTTTTCTCCAGTATTCTGATTAACATTTGCTTTATACATTAGAGAAACTTCACTCTTTGTGTTTTTAGCACGAATATCATAAGAAGGCTTCCAGGATGCACCTTGGCAATAGTAACTAAGTTCAATTTCAATATTAGCTTTTTGTTTAGCTGAAATATCGACTAAAATTGTTCCGTAAGGCTTGTTGATTTTTCCGTTTTCCTGTTCAATTTGTTCGTTGATTCTGGTAATTTTGTCATTTAGCTTAACTTGCTTTTTATCTATGTCCATAACCTTGCTTTTTACCTCAATCATACGGCTTCTATAAAAATCTATTGCTTTTTTTAAATTGTCGGCATTTATTCCTACGTTACTTCCACCAATACTTTTATTGGCGTTGAGCATGGCAGTTTCCTCTATATAAACCGACTCCAGCATGTTAAGTTCATTCATGTCAGAAGTCAGCATTTCAAGAGAGTCTTTTAACTTTTTCAACTCAGGTGACATTCTTTTTTCTTTTAAATAATCCATTTCAAAAGATGTCGAAAGAACCATTGCTTCGCCGTTAATTGTTGCAGTAATTGAGCCCTGGTCGATTTGAGACGATAAATTTTCAATGGCGAGTCTGGTGATACCCGCTTCGACACTCGTACGCAGAACCCTGTCAATCTGAGCTCCGGAGACAAAAACTTTTACATCTTTAATGTCTGAATTTACAATGCTTTTCTCTGATTGAGCGAAAGCACAAAAACCTGCAAAAAGCAAGTATGCTAAAAGTGATTTTTTCATATGTGTTTATTTTGTGTCCTGATACAGGAGTGGTTTAATTTCCATAATAAAAACTGGTTTCCCTTTTACAGAAACCTTGCCAACATTTCAATGGAAAATATTTTTACTTGGAAGTTACCACAAAAACTGTTCTCCTGTTTTTTGCTCGTCCCTCCTCTGTTTCATTACCGGCAACAGGAACCGTTTCTCCAAACCCTTTATGTGAAATTCTTGAAGTAGAAATTGCATGCGACACTAAAAAATCAGCCACAGCTTTTGCCCTATTTTGGGAAAGAATCATATTATCGGCCGGTTTACCAATATTATCAGTATGCCCTTGTATTGCTACAATGAGTTTAGGGTTTTCTTTTAGATATTCAATAAATTCATCCAGTACCGTTTTAATTGTGTCGTTAACTTCATAGCTATTCGTTGCAAAAAGAATATCATTGATCTCATAGGTTTTACCTACTTCCAACTTCTTTAATTCTATATCAACTTTTTTAGGTTCGAAATTAGTTGTGTCTTTAGCAGAGACATATTGTGATTGAAAAGCATATCCTTCCTTTTTTATTGAAACCAAAAGATCTTCTTTAAAATCGACGACGAAAGCATATTCCCCCGTTACAGAATCAACATCGACCTGTGTTATTTTTTTTGAATTGGCAGTTTTAATTTGGATGGTAGCAGGAATTGAATCTTTATTGTCCGGACCGTTTAAGTCTCCTTTCTGGAAATAGACTCTGTTAGGACGAGCTTCAGGATACAAATCAAAAGAATAGATATCAAAGCCGTCGTTTTTTGCTTTAGAGAGTTTATTGGAAGCAAAGTATCCTTTTTTGCCATCAAGACTTACAAAAAATCCGACTTCATCTGCTTCTGTATTTATGGGGTAGCCAAGGTTTACCGGCTTTTGAAAATTTCCATTTTCATCCATCTGGCATTTATAAATATCATAGCCTCCCAATCCGGGTAAACTGTCGGAAGAAAAATAAAAGGTCCTACTGTCACTGTGCATGAAAGGAGATTTGTCATTGCCGTTTGTATTGATGTTGTTTCCTAATTGGACAGCCTTTTTCCAATTTCCTTCAACATCTTTTTCAGTTTTATATATGTCAATACCACTTAACGGATCCCGTGCAGAAGCAAAATAAAGAGTTTTACCGTTGGAAGATATAGAAGGTTGAGCATCCCATTGTTTAGGATCGTTTATTTCAGGTCCCAGGTTTCGAATTTCTGTCCATTGACCGTTTTTAAAATCGGAAGTACATATATCAAAGTTGCCTTTAACGTTTACCGTAAAAAACAAGTGTTTATTATCAATAGTAATTGTAGCGCCACCTTCATTATTACTGGACCCTTTATTAAAGGGATCTTCCATGGGTTTGCCTCTGTCGTATTTTCTATCTTTTTGTAAATGAGCGATCATGAACTTTTCAACACTCTGAGGTGTAAGCATGTTTTTTGCTGTCATTTCAAACCTCCTGGTAAAAAAAGCTAATTCATTGTCAGGAGAAATGTAAGGAAGATATTCAGGGTCGGCTGTAGAAATATCAGAAACCGGAACAGGGTTGAAAGGAACCGGATGAGCAATTAAATGTGCTTTTGAAAGCATATTTTCCGCCTTAGCTGCTTTATCTTCTTTGATGCGATCATACTCTAAAAATTTTTTCAAGTTTTCTTCGCAATCACTCCATTTCTTTAATTCGAAATACATCCATCCTAATTGAAAATATATTTCCGGGTCAAGGTCAGGGCAAAGCTCAATTACCTTTTTATAATTGGCTTCAAGTTCTTTGTCCTCTTTTCTTTTAAGTGCAATATTACCTTGAAGAAGATAGGCATCGGCAAATTCAGGATCGGCGTCTGTGGTTTTTGAAAGCAATTCTTTTGCGTCGTCATATTTGTGAGATTTATAAGATTCCATAGCCTCCTGGAAATATTTGACCGCTTTCTTATTTGTTGATTTTGGGCAAAGACCATCTTGTCCATAACTACCTAAAGAGAGCAGAATAAATATTATTATTGAAATAATTTTTCCGGGCGAGTAATAAAAGCACTTCACAAACAATTTTATCTATTTTTATTTAAACGGGTTCAACTTATTAATTTCCTCTTTTGCTTTCTTCTCAGCAGCTTTTTTAAGGCTATCAGCTTTTGCTTTAGCTTTAGCTTCTGCTTCTTTTTTTGTTTTTTCAGCTTCGCCGGCTAGTTTTTGTTTTTCAGAATCAAGTTTTGCAGAGACTTCTTTTTTCTTCTTTTCAATTTCTTCTTTTGCTCTTGCTTCAGCTTCAGCTTTTTTTGCTTCAAATTCTTCTTTAGCTTTAGCCTTTAAATCATCCATTGCTTTTGCACCTGCTTTATTTAAATCGGTTCCAATTTTTGGATTTGGAACTGTACCGCCAATGGTAATGTTTACGGGAACAACATCGCCAACATTAAAATTAGCTCCTTTTGAATTTGCAGAAGAGACCAGGCTATTAAGAACACTGTTTGCAGCGCCTCCAAAGGAAGAACGAGGAATCTGAGTTGCCATATTATAATCGATAGTTTCATCAAAGCCGTTTGAGCCCTGAACTGTAGCTTTAATTCCGTTAACATTAATGTCAAAAGGATCAACATAAACTCTGCCGTTAACAAATTTAAAGGATGGGTTGACGGAGGGCAGAACAAATTTTTTCCAGGAATCCATCTTTAATACATCAGCTACTTTATTGAAAACAGGGAAATTGGAAACAGTCACATTGTTAGCCAATAATTTACCGGCACCGGATAAAGTTTTCATTACCGGCTTCATTTTTTGATCGAGGTCTGACATCATCGTCATTTCAACTGAAAATTTACCCATGCAATTCTTTGCTATTGGTGCCATTTTACCTATCGTTGGAAATGAAGATGTTGTTTTTTGAATGTCAAAATCATTTACACTTATAGAAAAATCAAAAGATGGTTTTTTTATGTTTACGGAAGAATACCCTCCATTAAGTTTCATACTTCCATCCATTAATTGCATTTGAACATCTTTCATTTTGATGTTTTTATCTTTGATTACAAGAGTTCCTTTTGTATTTTCTATAGATAGGTTTTGATAGAACAGTGTTCCAATAGAAGCGTTAAGTGTAAAGTCAATATTTTCAGGTACATCTATTGGAGTCATTTGAGAAGTATCTGTTGTGCCCGAAGTTGCGCTTTCAGTCCCCATAAATTCATTGAGGTCTATTGTTTTAGAATTCAAATTCAGATTTCCGATTAATTTTTCATTCTTTATTGCATACGCTAAAACATTATCCAGTGAGCCGTTTGCATTGAAATCGCTTTTGCCTATTTTGGCAATGAATGAACTTAGCAAAAAGTGTTGCGGATTAAAAGCAAGTTGCATTGTATTAATTGCAATAGGTTGTTTGGTATCTTTTGATGAATAGTTCATTCCTGTTATGCCAAAATTTCCACTTGCATTGAATTCGTCGTATCGTTTTTGGTCTATGGAGGATAAACGGCCTTTAGCAGTAAGATCGGATGTTATTAAACCACTTAAAGTTGTTCCTTTCTCTAGCGGGACAAATTTTGAAATTCCCGATAAATCAATTTTTCCTTTGAGAAAAGCGTCAATGTCAGGATCTGAAACAGGAGTTTTAAGAATGAGTTTTGCATCAAAAGGATTTCCATTTATTTCTGCATGCAAACGAGAAAGATTAATGGTTGTATGATCAGGAATTCCGTCAGGATTTTTAATTTTCAGATCGACGAAAACATTGGCCACGGAAGAAGGCAAAGATGGGTATTTAAACATCCCTTTATCAATGTTAACATTTAAGTTAAAGCCGGGCATTGAAAGAGCATTGTACCTTCCTTTAATATCTCCGTCGAGTTTCATAGTACCTGATGAATTAAGGTCTTTAAAATTTTCAGAATAAACAGCAGGTATTAAAGACAAAAAGTTTCTGAATTCTGACTGGGCTGCATTGAATTTCAAATCCAAGTCAATATTGGTATCGGGCATAGCAACCCATCCGTTTAGTCCGAGTTGTAGTTCGTTCAGTAGTATTTTATTTTCTTTGAAGGAGAACTTCATGTTTTTCATATCCATATCCAAGTCAGCCTGAATATCCGCTTTCGCTTTACTAATATATTTAATACCACCATAGGACATATCAGCAAATTTAATGTCGGATTGGGTCTTGAGTATAAAAATATCCTGAGTAAAATCACCACTACCGGTATGATTGACTCCTTGTAACTTTAACATAAAGGGCATGGTCAAATCATTGTATAAAATAGTTCCATTGGTAATGGCGTATTTCTGCAATGAAGCTTTGAAAGAAGAAGGTTCAGACGCTTTTGAACTTTCACCGGAAGATTTAGCAATATCCCAATTTGCCTTTCCCTCTTTGTTTACCAAGAAATTCATAACTGGATCATCGATGGCAACTTTTTTTATTTTTATTTCTGTTCCTTTGATTATGCTCATGATATCCAGGGTTAGACCGAAGGTTTTAGCATAAATGAGTGTATCATCTTCAAAGGGTGCTATGTTTATAATAGAAAGGTTTTCAATATTGACTGAAAGGTTAGGAAAACTTCTTATTAAAGAAAGATCCAGGCTGCTGAAATTAAATTTTGCGTTAAGATTTTTATTTGCTTCTTCCTTAATCTTTCCAATGATTTTATCTTTAAAAAGAAATGGAGCAGCAATAAGAAAAACGAATAAGAGCAATAAGAAAATGCCCAGGAATTTAAGTACTTTTTTCATTGTGTAGGTTTATTATTGATTGAATATTTAGAAAACAATTTTTGGATTAGTTAAACTTTAGTTTTAAAATAATTTTTCGGATATTATAGAAGACCTGTTTCTTAAAAGGTGATCTGCAAGTACTAAAGCAGCCATCGCTTCTACAATTGGAACAGCTCGTGGTACAACACAAGGATCATGCCTTCCGGAAGGAGAAAGTTCTACAGATTCTCCTGAATCATTAACGGTTGACTGGTTTATTTTTATAGTTGATACAGGCTTAAAAGCAATACGGAAATAGATATCCATTCCATTGGATATTCCGCCTTGTATTCCACCGGAATTATTGGTAGCAGTAGTTACCTTTCCATCCTTGATTAAAAAAGGATCGTTATGTTCAGAACCCTTCATGGAAGCTCCAGGGAAGCCACTTCCATATTCGAAGCCATGAGCAGCATTAATGCTTAACATAGCTTTTCCAAGGTCAGCATGAAGTTTATCAAATACGGGTTCACCCAATCCAGTGATTGAATGAGAAATTATACAAGTTATGATACCACCGGTTGAGTCGCCTTCTTTTTTCAATTGTTCGATATAACGAATCATATCGGCGGAAATTTTCTCATCGGGACATCTGACAATACTTTTTTCTGTAAGGGAAAGGTCTATTTCAGAAAATTCTTTTTCCAGTTTTATGGAACCGATTTGAGAGACGAAAGCATTTATTTTGATTCCTGACAGATCAAGTAATTGTTTTGCGACAGCACCACCAAAAACCCGGGCAGCAGTTTCACGGGCACTGGAACGGCCGCCACCTTTATAATCGCGCATACCGTATTTAGCCTGGTAAGTATAATCGGCATGAGAAGGACGGAAAACATTTTTGAGCGATTCATAATCAGAAGGAATATAATCCATATTCCTAATGAAAAAGGAAATTGGAGCACCTGTTGTTATTGAGTCCAGCAATCCTGAAACAATTTCAAATTCATCCGCTTCTTTACGGTCAGTAGTAACGAGTGATTGACCCGGTTTTCTTCTGCTTAATTCATTTCGAATTTTTTCAGTATTGACATTTAATCCAGCCGGACAACCATCAATAATGCCTCCAATGGCAGGACCGTGAGATTCTCCAAAGGTTGTTAGGGTGAAAATTTTACCAAATGTATTTCCTGCCATGGGAAAGCGAAATTACTCTTTTAGTTAATTGCTATTTTGAATAAAAAGCAACAGGAATTAACAATAAATAACCCCTAAATTGTTAATTGTTTAAGTTTCATGTAAATGAATAAAAGGAAAATATCTTTCATATTATTCACTATATATTGACTCGGTAATTGAAGGTTAAATTGTTATTTTCGGGCACGAATCCGCCTTTATGAACCTATTAATCAAAAACATCAAATGCCTTGTGCATGTCGAAGAGCAGATTCGCTTGAGGTACTGTGGAGAGGAAATGAAAAACCTGAAGACTGTTTCAGAGGCTTATCTTCTCATAGAAGATGACAGAATTCACTCTTTCGGAATATCATCAGAAGATAAACTTAAGGATATACGAATGAATCATTTGCAGCTTACTGAAATAGATGCTGCCGGAGGACATGTATTTCCCTCCTGGGTTGATTCACATACGCATCTTGTTTATGCAGGAAGCAGGGAAAATGAATTCGTTGGAAGGTTAAACGGACTCAGTTATGAAGAAATAGCTGAACGCGGCGGCGGTATACTTCAATCGGCAGCAAGACTCAGGCAGGCATCAGAAGATGATTTATTCGAAAGTGCAAAAAAACGTTTAAATGAAATTTTGCTTCTGGGAACCGGTACTGTAGAAATTAAAAGCGGATATGGCCTTGACATGGAAAGTGAATTAAAAATGCTCCGTGTTATTAAACGGTTAAAGGAAAAATCATCACTTACTATTCGCTCTACTTTTTTGGGCGCACATGCTGTCCCACAGGAATACAAAGGGAATAAAAATGGTTATTTAAATTTGTTGATTAATGAAATGCTTCCTGCCATTGCTGAAGAGAAGCTTGCGGACTATTGTGATATTTTTTGTGAAAAGAATTACTTTACAAAAGAGGATGCTCTTGCTCTTTTTAAGGCAGCAAATAAATTTGGTATTATTCCCAAAGTACATGCAGAGCAGCTTTCCCATTCGGGCGGAATACAGGCGGGAATTGAATCAAAAGCCAGGAGTGTTGACCATTTGGAATTTGCGAATGCAGAAGATATTCAGCTTCTTAAAAAATCTGAGACCATGCCGGTCTTGCTTCCCGGTGCACAATTTTTTTTAGGCCTTCAAAATCCTCCTGCAAGAGAAATGATTAATGCAGGATTATCAGTTGCCATTTCAAGCGATTTCAATCCGGGAAGTTGTCCGAGCGGTAACATGAACCAGATGGTTTCCTTTGCCTGTATACTTTACAAAATGACACCGGAAGAAGCCATACTTGCTGCCACAACTAATTCTGCTTATGCCATAAATTTAAGTCATGAAACCGGAAGCATTGCCATTGGGAAAAAAGCGAATCTATTTATTACTAAGGGAATCGCCTCCTATTCATTTCTTCCCTATTCTTTTGGAAGTAATTTAGCGGACAAGATTATTCTTAATGGTAAATTAATTGATACAAATAGTTTTTAGAAAAAATCAAACTCGATATTTAATTAAAAGATTATGAAAAAATTAATTGAATGTGTACCCAATTTCAGTGAAGGAAGGGACCTGGGAATTATTAAGCAGATAACAGACAGGATTGAGAGTGTAGAAGGAATCAGACTGCTGAATGTTGACCCGGGAAAAGCAACAAACAGGACTGTAGTAACTTTTGTAGGAGAGCCTGAAGCTGTTATTGAGGCGGCTTACAGAGCAATTGAAAAAGCCGCTGAACTCATCGATATGAGTAAGCATAAAGGAGAGCATCCCCGTATGGGAGCAACGGATGTTTGTCCGCTAATTCCAATTTCGAATATTACCAATGAAGAAACAATTGTTTATGCAAAGAAGCTGGGCGAACGTGTTGGAAGCAATCTTAGTATCCCTGTTTATCTGTATGAGGATGCACAGAGCAATCCCACCCGTAAAAACTTAAGTGTTATTCGTGCGGGAGAGTACGAGGGTTATTTCAAGAAGATAAAATTAAAGGAATGGCAACCTGATTTTGGACCTGCAGAATTCAATTCAAAAAGCGGAGCCAGTGTTATAGGGGTACGCGATTTTCTTGTTGCTTATAATGTAAATCTAAATACAACTTCTGTTCGAAGGGCAAATTCAGTTGCCTTTGATGTGAGAGAGAATGGAAGAAAAGTAAAAAATGAAAAAGGAGAAGATGTTGTTGTTCCCGGCTCATGCAAGTCAGTAAAAGCCATAGGATGGTTTATTGAAGAATACGGTTTGGCGCAGGTAAGTATGAACCTGACCAATATTAAAGTTACGCCTTTGCATATTGCTTTTCATGAGTGTGAGAAAAGTGCCATTGCTCGGGGTATGCGGGTAACAGGATCTGAACTTGTTGGATTGGTTCCACTAAAAGCATTAACAGATGCCGGCAAATTTTTTCTGGAAAAACAAAACAGGTCATCAGGGGTTTCTGACGAGGAATTAATAAGAATTGCAATTTAAACCTAGTGTTTTAATTGCAATTCTTATTAATTCCTCATCAGGGGTTTCTGACGAGGAATTAATAAGAATTGCAATTAAAACACTAGGTTTAAATGAGCTTACTCCTTTTATACCTGAAGAGAGAATTATAGAATACCTATTGGAGGAAAAGGGAAATGATAAACTTGTTAGGATGTCACTTACCGGTTTCGCCGATGAAACAGCTTCGGAATCACCTGCACCCGGAGGTGGATCAATTTCTGCATATGTTGGAGCACTTGGTGTTTCTTTGGGAACAATGGTAGCCAATCTTTCTTCTCATAAAAAGGGCTGGGATGAGCGATGGGAAGAGTTTTCAAAGTGGGCGGAAAAAGGGCAGCGTCTGAAAAAAATGTTGTTAGATCTTACGGATGAAGACACAAGGGCTTTTAACAAGATAATGGATGCTTTCGGTTTACCCAAAGGTAGTGATGAGGAAAAATTAGTCCGTAAGAAAGCGATAGATATAGCCACTGTTTATGCAATTGAAGTTCCCTTCAGGGTAATGAAATTATCCTTAGAATCGATGGAAATCATCAAATCCATGGCAGAAATTGGCAATCCTAATTCCGTTTCCGATGCCGGTGTTGGAGCATTGTGTGCGCGCTCAGCAGTTTTGGGAGCCTATTTGAATGTAAGAATTAATGGAGGCTCCATGAAAGAAGACCCTTATGTTTCTAAAATATTGAAAGAAGCGGGTCAAATACGTGACTTAGCAATGGTAAAGGAAGCAGAGATTCTTTCAGTTGTTGAACAAAAAATGAATTGAGAAGAAATGAACCTTTGATTAAGTTTAACGTAAGATAATAATGCGAAAATGTAATTTTTCGTCTTTAATTTCGTTAAATTGACTCATGGTATCTTCAAGGGCGTATAAGCGATTTTTTTACTCCTTCCCTATTCAGCTATTCATAGTATTGCTGAAGAAGAATCACTTATTGTTACTGTATTGGGTCGTCCTTTTCGGATGGGTAACAGGTTCCATTTCGAATACTTTTGGAATTCCCTATTTATTTCTGGATCCTGAGTATATGGGAAACGTAGGGTTTTCCTCCTTTTTCATTATGGGATTTACCACCGGTAGTTTCATAATGGTTTTTAATATATCCAGCTATATAGTCAACGGTTTTAGGTTTCCATTTATTGCTACCCTATCGCGCCCATTTCTTAAGTTTTCACTTAATAATTTTATTATACCTGTATTATTCGTATCAACATATCTTATAAATATAATTTTCTTCCAGACGAAAAATGAATATCAGTCTGCATGGAATATTCTTTCTCAGGTTATTGGATTCATTATGGGCCTGAGTCTTATTATACTTACAACACTTACATACTTCTTCAGGACAAACAAAGATATTATCCTCATGTTTGGTATGGAGTCATCGGATGCCAATCCAAATGCACCCTTTGCACAGCATTTAGTATCAGAGGAACACAAACAAACCTCTCATGCTCATAAGAAAAAAAGAAACAAAATCAGGGAAAAAATATGGCGGGTGGATACGTATTTATCTACTCCATACAAAGTAAAGCTTGTCAGAGATACGGCGCACTATTCCAATGAAATGGTTGAATCCGTTTTCAGGCAAAATCATTTGAATGCTGCAATCGTTGAAATAATCGTTTTTGGGCTGTTTATTTTAATGGGCTTATTCAAAGATTTTTCTTTTTTTAAAATTCCTGCTGGTGCAAGTATCATTCTGATATTTTCTATGTTTATCATGTTAAGCAGTGCTTTCAGGTTTTGGTTGAAGGCTTGGGCAACCTCTTTGTTTATATTAATTTTTCTGATGTTCAATTTTATTTCGCAATACGGCGTCTTCAACTCAGACAATAAGGCGTATGGAATGGAATACAAAAAAGGAAATTCGACATACAGCATAGATAGATTCAATGAATTAAGTAATCCCAAACAGGTAGCAGATGATTATAATGCCACCTTGCGAATTCTGGAAAGATGGAAAGATAAATTCATTGCAGGCTCGAAGAAACCTAAAATGATTTTCATAAACTGCTCCGGGGGAGGTTTGCGTGCTTCGATCTGGTCTTTTCGAATGATGCAGATGGCAGACAGCATTACGAACTATAAGTTTTCTAAGTCTACTCAATTAATTTGCGGTGCTTCGGGAGGAATGATTGGAGCTGCTTATTACAGAGAAGTATATCTTCAAAACAGGCTTGGTTTATTGAAAAGCAATAACAGTATAAAAAACATAACAAACATTGGAAAAGATCTTTTGAATCCAATTGCATTTAGTGTAACCGTAAGTGATTTGTTTTTTAATATTCAGAAATTTAAAGAAGGCGAAACTTTTTTTGCAAAAGACAGAGCCTATGCATTCGAAAACCAGCTAAATGAGAATACCGGTTTTGTTATGAATAAACCTTTATCAGCTTATAGAGAAGTTGAAGCCAGCGGAATAATTCCAATGATGATTTTTTCGCCAACTATTGTTAACGATGGCAGAAGATTGATGATTTCACCACAGGACATCAGTTACATGACGAATCATACCAATGATTCTTCATTTACCTTTGACAATACTGTAGATGAGGTTGAGTTTCGTGAGCTCTTTAAGGATCAAAAGGCGGACAATGTTCGTTTTACAAGTGTGCTGCGAATGAATGCTACATTTCCATACATCCTACCTGCCGTAAGCCTTCCCAGTGAGCCTCAGATACACGTTATGGATGCCGGAATTCGAGACAATACAGGACTTAAAAGTTCGCTTAGGTTTCTTTACATTTTCAAAGACTGGATTGAGGAAAATACGAGCGGTGTTATTTTTGTCGACATACGAGATTCACACAAATCGCGTCCAATAGAAAACAAACCACGTAAAAAGTTAATAGAGAATATTATCACTCCATTGGGAAATATTTACGGAAATCTTTTGACCATTCAGGATTATAATCAGGACGAAGCATACGAATATGCCAAAGGTTGGTTCAAGGGGAAATTTAATTTCATAAAATTCGAATTGCCAACTAAAGAGCAGGATATTTCCTTAAGCTGGCATTTAACAACACGAGAAAAGCAAAGTGTTTACAATTCTGTTTATCTTCCTGAGAATGTAGAAAGTTTTAAAACATTATTGAAGGTCATGAACGATCTTGATTCAAAAAGTCCTGTTCTTCTTGCTGAAGATACAGACAGTGTTAAAACTACAGTAAAGAGTAAAATGCTGAATTAAAATTTTAGCAGATTCAGCAATTGATTTTCAAATCTTTTCTTTGGAAGAAAATTCATCTCCAAATCGACGTTCATAGGCACAGGAGTATCCAGACTGGCTGATCTTATGACGGGAGCATCCAGTTCTTCAAAGCAATGTTCAGCGATATGTGCTGCTATCTCCCCTCCCAGTCCGCCGGTTAAGGTATCTTCGTGAAGAACTATCACTTTACCGGTCTTACGAACAGAATTTTCTACTGCTTCTTTGTCCCATGGTAAAAGAGTTCGAAGGTCGATAAGATCTGCTGATATCTCCGGATGTTGAAGAAGCGTTTCCAGAGCCCAGTGAACACCGAGTCCATAAGTAATAATGGAAACCTGTGTACCCGATTTTACAGTTTTTGCTTTTCCTATTTCAACGGTAAAATAATCGTCGTAAACCATTTCAGAAATACTTCTATAAAGAGCTTTATGTTCAAAGAACATTACAGGATTTGGATCTTCAATGGAAGCCAGCAAAAGGCCCTTTGCATCGGAAGGGAATGCAGGATAAACAACTTTAAGTCCGGGAGTATGTACAAACCATGCTTCATTGGATTGACTGTGAAAAGGACCGGCATTAACACCGGCGCCGGTAGGCATTCGTACAACAACATCAGCATTTTGACCCCAGCGGTAATGCGTTTTAGCAAGGTTGTTTACAATCTGATTAAATCCGCAGGTGACAAAATCGGCAAACTGCATTTCAACAATAGATTTCATTCCATTAATGGAAAGTCCAAGGGAAGCACCAAGAATAGCCGATTCGCAAAGAGGCGTATTTCTTATTCTGTCTTTGCCAAACTCTTCTACAAAGCCCTGAGTCGCTTTAAAGACACCGCCATATTCTGCAATATCCTGTCCCATGATAATTAGTTTGTCGTATTTTCTGAGAGCAGCTCTCATTGCATCGGTTATTGCATCTAAATACCTTTTTTCGGTTTGTTGAGGAGAAGTATTATTGGTAACCGGGGAAATGTTTTCCTGATAAATATCCTTTAATTCCGTTTCAGTTTCAACTTTAGGATTAGACTCAGCAAAAGTAATTTCAAGTTTTTTTTCAATTTCAACTTTATAATCGCGGCGAGTCAGGGCAATAAAACCTTCATCAATGATCTTCTCTTTCAATAAAAAATTCTCGAAATTATTTAAAGGGTCCTTTTCTCTCCATTTTTCAAACAATGCAGGAGGAACATATTTTGTACCTGATGCTTCCTCGTGGCCTCTCATTCTAAAGGTCATGCATTCAACTAAAACAGGATGTGGGTTAACGCGAATAGACTCAGCTATTTTTGAAAAAGCAGAGTACGTTTCGAGAATATTATTGCCATCAATTTGAATTGCTTCCATTCCATAGCCAATGCCTTTATCGATGAATTGCTTCATCTTAAATTGTTCGCCGGAAGGAGTTGAAAGGCCATAACCGTTATTTTCAACAATGAATATAACAGGCAGGTTCCAGACTGCAGCAACGTTGAGGCTTTCGTGAAAGTCTCCCTCGCTGGAGCCGCCATCACCGGAGAAAACTGCCGTAACTTTATTCTTTTTATTGATTAGATCAGCCAATGCAATTCCATCGGCAACACCCATTTGAGGGCCCAGATGAGAAATCATGCCAATAATATGATGTTCTTGAGTACCAAAATGAAAAGAACGGTCTCTTCCTGAGGTAAATCCACCTGTCTTTCCCTGCCATTGAGAAAAAAGGCGATTTAATGGAATTTTACGGGTAGTAAAAACGCCAAGATTTCTATGCATTGGCAGAATGTATTCATCCTGATTCAATGCTAGGCCTAAGCCAACAGCAATTGCTTCCTGTCCAATACCGGAAAACCATTTGGCAATTTTCCCCTGTCTGAGCAGAACGAGCATTTTCTCTTCTATCTGTCGGGGAAGCAGTAATTCTTTATATATTAGTCTTAGCTGATCGTCACTAAAAGCTGACCGGTCGTAATTCATAGTACTTAATAAATCGGGACAAAATTATTGAAAATAGCTTTGTATCTTTGATGTAGAAGAAATACTATTATGGACATTCAATTTTTCATTTTAGTGGTGCTTTTCTCAGCAGCATCGTTTTTTTTTATCCGTCGCTTGGTTCTTCAATTTTCAGGAAAGAAGAAGTCGGGGTGCGAAAAATGCGATATCGTTGAAAAGCCCTTAAAAAATAATCCTCCAATAAAAAAGGAGTTTCAGTAACTGAAACTCCTTTTTTATTTCCGAATGATCGGGGATTACTTTGGCATTGTGTCTGCAGCCATTTTAGCAACTGAATCCGTCATTGCATTAGCTGAATCCTGCATAGCAGCAGCTTCTTGCATGGTACCGGATGCATTTACAGCCTGATCGATAGAATCCTGCATTGCTTTTTCAGCAGCAGCTTTATCTTCAGCGCTAGGTCCACAAGCAACAAGTGCAATAACACCGGCAGCCATCAAAATAGAGAATACTTTTTTCATTTGAATATAGGTTTGTTTTGTTTTTAGTGGGCGCAAAAGTATAATAATTATTTCGATTTCGCAAAATAAAACATCAAAATATTTTAAAATACTGCAAGAAAGTAAATAATGCTAAATAACTTATAAAGTTCCGGTTAAGGAATTAATTAGCACCTGGCTTCTTTTTACCAACTTTTGGCGTTTCCGGATTAGATAAAGTTGTTTTAGGTTTTGGTTTAGCTACAACTTTAGGCTTTGAAGCCACTTTTTTAGCTTCTGCTTCTGCTTTTGCAATTGAATCTGCTTTCATAGCCATAGCCATTGAATCTAGTCTGGCTTTTTCCATTTCTACCTGAGCTAATGAGTCTGCAGTCATCTGAGCCTGAACGTTAGCAATAGAATCCATGCGAGCTTTTTCAGCAGCAGCTTTTTCTTCAGCACTTGGTCCACAGGCTACTAAAAGCGCAAAACAAGATGCAGTCATTAAAGAGAGTAATTTTTTCATTAGTTATGTTTGATTTCTTTGTTTTTTAGTGGGTCAAAAGTACATTATGAATTAATAAGATCAAATTTTTTTTGTTATATTTTTTATAAATTATTAATTATATCTTTGAGCTCTCAAAACCCTAAAAAACCAAAAAATACAAAAAAATGAAAAAAAACGTAATTCTTCTTTCTTTATTTATGATTACACTTACAGCAACAATATTTACCGGTTGCTCAAAGGATGACACAACATCTCCGGTAATTACATTGACAGGTGCTTCTTCTATTGAATTGCCGCTTAACAGCTCTCCATGGACAGATCTTGGAGCTACTGCAAATGATGATGCGGATGGAGCGGTAACGGTAACCTCAGATGCAAGCTCAACTAATCCTGATGTAAATCGTGCCGGAGTTTATACAATAAGTTATACAACACAAGATAAAGCAGGAAATGTTGCTGTTGAAATTAGGACAATAACTGTGTATAATCAAGCAAAAGATTTTGCAGGTACTTATGCAACTAGTGTTGATTCATGTCTACTTACACCTCCGAGTTCTTTTACTGCTACAATTACCCTATCTGATACTATTAACAATTTAGTAAAAATCCAAAATTTTGGAGCATATTCAAACGCTATTACTGTATTTGCTAAAATTAATGGAACTACGACCGGCTCATCAGTAACTGTTGATTTAGGACAATCACTGGGAGGAAACGCTTCAATAACATCAATAAATGCTTCTGAATCAAAAGTTGTTTCAGGAGTTGCTACTTCTACTTCTTTCACAATTAAATATGGTTGGACAGACGGCGTAGATAGCGATGTTTGTAAAACATATTACAGACGATAATAAGATTTTTTTATTAGAAGAAAGCCGTCAAAATCAATATTGACGGCTTTTTTTTGTTCAAAACATTACTGTATCTTTCATGCTTGTGGATGGATTTCAAAATAATTTTTTACTTCTTACCCGGAGAATATTTTTCTTATTACTAATCTATTTCTTCGGGAGATTCTTATTC
>JAYURB010000479.1:0-6265 GCA_043756425.1 Bacteroidota bacterium | reverse complement strand
CAGAAACTTGATGAAGAGGACAAAATAACAGATGCAATATTACTTCAATTGGGCAATGACAAAGGAGTTTTTGAACTTTCTGATATTAATTCTGTTTGCAATCGTTATATTGATATCGCTTCCAGGGGACTAATGAACGATGAGTTCAATTTCCAGGTGACAAAAGATTTTGAAAAGAACCTCCCCCCTATTAAGATAAATTCTACCGCTGTAGGCACACTCATTTTAAATGTATTAACCAATGCTTTTACCTCAGTGAAGGAAAAAAGTACTTCGGGTGTAAAGGAGTACCTGCCTAAAATTGCTTTAAGCACTAGAATACTTCCACGATTCTTGCAAATACGTATACGTGACAACGGCAAAGGTATGAGTGATGAAGTAATACAAAACGCAGCGACAGAGTTTTATTCTACCCGGCCTCCCGGTCAGGGCTCCGGACTTGGTTTATCTGTTGCACAATTCGTTGCTAAAGAGATGCATAGTGGCGAAGTAAAACTTGAATCCGAAAAAGGAAACAGTACTGATGTATATATTAAATTTTTTAAATAGAAGTATGACTAAAATAATTTTTCTTTTTTCATTTTTGCTCTTAACGGTCTCTTCAATATTTGCTGCACTTACAGATGAATTGGGAACATTGAATTACCGTGCAAAAGTTAAATTTGTTTCTCCGGAAGCTCTAGATCAGGTTTTAATAGATTTAAAAGCTGTTCAAATGAGTCCGGGTGCAGATAGTTTGAATGATTATTTGGTAATGGACACATACAGAGCAATTGCTTCCGGCTACTCAACTAATTTTCATTTTAGACAGGCATATGAGGTTTTTAGGAAATACCTTGCGTATAAAGAGAATATACTTGCTATTCAGAAGGAGGCTGCAATTAATAATACATTATCATCGGTAACTGTTCGAGAATTGCTTGACGAAAGAGAAATGAAAGACCAGATTTTTAAACTTAGCAAGCTGGAAAATGAAAAGCAACAATTGGAAGCTGATGTCTATCGTTGGAAGAGAAACATAACCATTTCATTGCTTGTATTGTCTTCGATTTTT
Organism: Bacteroidota bacterium; assembly: GCA_043756425.1. GTDB lineage: Bacteria > Bacteroidota > Bacteroidia > AKYH767-A > 2013-40CM-41-45 > JADKIH01. The sequence goes on along the minus strand of JAYURB010000479.1, from coordinate 5,211 downwards.
GCATTAATGCTGGTTAGTTCAGGAATTAAGCTTTTCAGCCGCAAGTCAAATATTAGTCAAAATAAAGAAACAATAAAGAGAATCCATAAGAAATCAACCATTGGCAGCATGGAACCCGGCTTAAGTAAATCAATTCAAAAAACACTGGATTTTGTTGGTGAAAATACAAAGGAACTTAAAAGCGAGCATGCTAATTTTGGAGCCGAGTTCCCTAATTCAGATAAAGAAAAGCAACTTTTGGCTAGCATTGAAAAAATTTTAATGGAGTCCTAAACCCTGACAGGTTAATTGAGTCATAGAAGAAATTAATTTAAAAAAATATAAAATGAAATACCTGGTTTTATTTGTTGCATTTCTCTGTTGCGAATCGGTGGCTTTCAGTGAACCTACTACGATTCAAGTTACGAAGGTTTATGTAATTCATAAAGAAAAAAGACCTTTTGTGCGTAAACCAATGAGACGCTATTTACACCACAGAAAGATTGTAAAAAAGAAAATTATTAAGAATCGCAGAAATCACATTCCATTACACCACAAAAATTAAAATTATGATTAAAGTTTGTATAACCCTGTTTTCACTATTCTTTGCTTATGGAGTTTCAGCTCAGAAAACGGCAGATGAATTTATTAAAAGCGGAAATCAAAAGGAAGATGTTAAAGATTATAAAGGTGCTTTGGCTGATTACAATCAGGCTATTATGCTTGAACCTCAGAATTCTGAAGCGCTTTACTATCGGGGCTTTGTTAAGTCAAGGATGCAGGATTTCGGTAATGCTATAACCGATTTTGATTTAGCTTTGGCTGTGGATACGGAAAGCGTTGAATTGTATTATTCCCGCGGGAATGCCAATTTCGAATTAAAGAATTATGCAATGGCTATTGAAGATTATAATAAAGCTATCTTTTTAGATCCTACTGATAAAGAGTCTTATTATAACAGAGCTATTGCTAAATACAACCTTGGAGAAAGAGAATCAGCCTGCAAAGATCTTGAAATGGCTATTAAAAATGGTGACAAAGAAGCGAAGGCAGTATACAATGAGTTGTGTCATTAATACTCATTCAATGTCTTTTTAATTATTTCAATTCCTTCCATTAATTGCTCTTCAGTTATTATCAATGGTGGAGCGAAACGGATTATATCACCGTGAGTTGGTTTTGCAAGCAATCCATTGTTCTTCAAAGCGACACATAAATCCCATGCATTTTTTCCGTTTTTTGGTTTTATTATCATGGCGCAAAACAATCCTTTACCTCGCACTAAAGTGATATAATCATTTTGAATGGATTGCAATTCATTCAGCAAGATGACTCCAAGTTTGGAAGAATTGTAGGCTAGATTTTCATCAATAATAACCTGCAAAGCGGTAATACCAACTTTAGCAGCTAGCGGATTTCCACCATAGGTGCTGCCATGCTCACCGGGATTAATACAAAGCATAATTTCATCATCAGCTAGAACCGCAGACACAGGTAGAAGTCCACCCGAAAGCGCTTTTCCTAAAATTAATATATCTGCATGAACTCCTTCATGATCGCATGCCAGCATTTCGCCGGTGCGACCAAGTCCGGATTGAATCTCATCCGCTATAAACAATACATTTTTTTCTTGACAAAGTTGAAAGGCTTCAAAAAGATAGCCTTCATCGGGAACAACAACTCCTGCTTCACCCTGAACCGGTTCAATTAAAAAACCTGCTACTGTATTATCTTCTAAAGCCTTCTCAAGAGCATCTATATCGTTATAAGGGATCTTAATAAAGCCGGGAGTAAAAGGACCAAATTTTCCGTACGAATCAGGGTCTGTTGATGCGGAAATTATTGAAATGGTTCTTCCATGAAAATTTCCTTCACAAACAATTATTTTTGCCTGGTTTTCCTGTACTCCTTTTTTTACATACGCCCAGCGTCTGGCTAATTTCATTGCCGTTTCAACACCTTCTGCCCCGCTATTCATGGGAAGTACTTTGTCGTAACCTAAAAGTCCTGTAATGAATTGTTCAAATTCACCCAGACAGTTATTATAAAAAGCCCTGGAAGTCAGGGAAAGTTTCTGCACTTGTTCCAATAAAGCGTTTACTATTCTTGGGTGATTATGACCCTGATTAAGGGCTGAATATGCAGAGAGGAAATCGAAATATTTTTTCCCTTCAACATCCCAAACAAAAACACCTTCTCCTTTTTCTAAAACTACAGGCAAAGGATGGTAATTGTGAGCTCCATACCTTTCTTCAAGCTGCATTAAATACTCACTCTTGGATTTTTCTACTGCTGTTTTCATAAAAAACGTTCAAATACAAAGATAATAAATTCGTTAGTTTTTAAACAGTAATACAGTTCTAATTATTTTTTCGATTGCATGAAAAGCAATTCGAAGATCAACTATATAAATATCCTTACTTTCGTACTATGTTTAACAGAGGCGATATCATCGAAAATCTTGAAATAACAGGCTTTGCCTCTGAAGGTAAGGCTATAGCCAGAGTAGAAAACCTTGTCATTTTTGTCGAAAATGCAGTGCCTGGTGATGTTGGTGATGTTACTATTTACCGGAAGAAAAAGAGTTTTGCAGAAGGACGTCTTATTAATCTGATAAAACCCTCCATTGATAGAACAGAACCGTTTTGCCAGCATTTTGGTACATGCGGCGGATGCAAATGGCAACATCTGACTTATGAGAAGCAATTAATGTTTAAGCAACAGCAAGTAGTTGATGCTTTTGAAAGAATAGGACATCTGGAATTGCCTGCTATTAGTCCTATAATTGGATCCGGGAAAACACAGTTTTACAGAAATAAGCTTGAGTTTACTTTTTCAAATAAATCATGGCTAACAAAGGATGAATTGTCAAATTTAGAAAGTCATGATACTCCCGCTCTTGGTTTTCATGTTCCGCAGCGATTTGATAAGGTATTGGATATAAAAAAATGTTATTTGCAGGATGATATTTCTAATGAAATCCGATTAGTTGTTAAGGATTATTGCCTGAGAAATAACCTTTCATTTTTTGACCTGAAAAGTCAAAACGGTTTAATGCGAAATCTGATAATAAGAAATACCACTTCAGGTGAATGGATGATAATTGTAGTTTTTCATGAAGATTTAAAAGAAGAAAGAGAGAAATTACTAAAACACATGATTGATAAGTTTCCTAATATCAACTCATTATCATATATTATTAATACAAAAAGAAATGATACAATTTCTGATCAGGATGTAAGAGTTTTCCATGGAATGGATTTTATACTGGAGAAAATGGAAAACCTTACTTTTCGAATTAGTGCTAAATCTTTTTATCAGACGAATTCTCTTCAGGCCCATGAATTGTATAAAGTGGCCAGAAGTTTCGCCGGTTTGACAGGAAAAGAGATAGTATATGATTTATATACAGGAACAGGAACCATTGCAGCATTTGTATCTTCCCAATCATCAAAAGTAATTGGAATAGATTATGTGGAAGATGCCATCAACGATGCAAGACAAAATTCTATAGATAATAATCTTAAAAATCTGTCGTTTTTTGCAGGTGACATTAAATCGGTATTGGATGATAAGTTTATTATCGATAATGGGAAACCCGATATTATTATTACCGATCCACCTCGCGCAGGAATGCATGAAGATGTAATTAAAAAAATAATTTCCGCATCTCCTGAAAAGATCGTTTATATTAGCTGTAATCCTTCTACCCAGGCAAGGGATGTGCAAATGCTTAATGAATATTACATCATTTCAAAAGTTCAACCGGTTGACATGTTTCCGCATACTTCTCATGTAGAAAATGTTATTCAACTTTTAAAGAAAAATTAGATCGTGAAGCAGAAGTTTTTCGTTTTTGTTTTGAATTTCTTAGTTATCTTTTTCTCTGTACATGGAGTAAAAGGAAATTATTCTGAAATAGTAGCTGCTGAAGATTCTGAACAGATAAAGCTGGAATTATGTTTTTTATTTTCCAATTTATTTGGATACAACATTACAGAAATCAGAAATCCTGATCTATATAGAGTAGCGGCCGAATGGATGGGAACGCCTTATAAATATGGCGGCCGTAATAAAAATGGTATCGATTGTTCAGGATTTACCTGTCAGGTTCTTCAAAAGAGTTATAATACGGTTATCAATGGAAGTGCTGTTGAATTATATAAGACCTGCGCTCATTTATTACGATCGGATTTGAAGGAAGGCGACCTTGTCTTTTTTAAAATTCGCCGGAAAAGAGTTTCTCATGTTGGAATTTATCTAGGCGCCGGTAAATTTGTTCATGCCAGCAGGACAAACGGCGTAATAGTAAGTGATCTTAACGATAAATATTATTCAAAATATTTTTATAAAGGAGGACGAATAAACGAATGAAAAAAGAAACTATTAATAACACTCGCACCTTATTATTAACTGAGAAACAGGTTCTGCAACGTGTCAATCGAATTGCTTACCAGATTTATGAAGATAATTCTGATGAGCAAGAAATCATTTTAGCAGGAATTGCCAAAAGCGGCTATTTGTTATGTGAAAAACTGGCACAAGCAATTCAAACAATTTCACCGTTAAAAGTTTTGCTGACAGAAGTTATTGTAGATAAACACAGTCAGGTAAATAAAGAGATTTCAATTTCTCTTAACAGGGAACAATTGCAAAAGAAAGTTATTATCCTTGTGGACGATGTACTTAATTCAGGAAAGACAATGATGTATGCATTGAAGCCATTCCTTGCTGCTGACATAAAAAAAATCAGAACAGTTGTATTGATAGATCGTAACCATAAACGATTTCCCGTGGCAGCTGATTTTACCGGACTTTCTCTTTCAACTACCTTGCAGGAGCACGTTTCTGTTGAATTTGACAAGAATGGAGCTGCTGTCTATCTTAGCTGATTAAATACTTTTTTTAAAACTTTTTATTTTTTCAGCTAATTCCTTGGCATTTAAATTTGCTGCTTTACCGGAGATATCAGCCTTGCTGTAAATAGGAGTTCGTATAGCGAGTGCTCCCAAAATCTGTTCCATTAATTCAACATCGTTTAGTTTTTCAATTAACGGTCGACCCGCTTTTGAAATAGCCAGTCGATGAAAAAGTAATCCTGAATTGGCTTCCAGATAAACAGTTATTCCATTTTGTTTCATCCATTCCATATTATCTTTATAACATGGGGTGCCCCCTCCTGTTGCTACAATTACGTTATCGATAGAAAATGTGGAATGTAAAACCTCTTGT
>JAYURB010000478.1:0-2711 GCA_043756425.1 Bacteroidota bacterium | reverse complement strand
TCTTTTGTTGCTTCTTCAATGAAAACATTTTTCAACTCTATTGATGCAAGCGGGAAATGGCGAAAAACAGAAAAATCAAATTCCTCAACGGTAATTTTTGTATCCAGATTTTTATTTACTTCTTGAATAACAAGTTGCTTTATTTCTTTACCGTAAAACAAAACAATCAGAGAACCTATCAGGAAAAAGCAAACAAGTAGAATGCCTGATATTTTACCAACCGATTTTAAAACCTGCAACAAACGCATAGGATTTAAACGGTGACAAATTGAAAATGTTGTAGATAAATAAAGAATTGAAAACAGAAAAAATCTGCTGCTAGTTCTTAATTCCCGAAATAAAAAAACGCGGGAAATTCAAGGATAATAAATAGGTATTTCTGCTTGTTTAAAGGGCTGCAGAATATCTTGCGGCGATTTCTTCCCAGTTAACAACATTCCACCATGCATTAAGGTAGTCCGGACGGCGATTTTGGTAATTCAAATAATATGCATGCTCCCAAACATCAATTCCCATAACTGGAATTCCTTTATTTTCAGCTATATCCATTAATGGATTATCCTGATTAGGTGTCGATGAAATGGAAAGTTTTTTATCCGCTCCAACTACCAGCCAAGCCCAGCCACTTCCAAAACGCGTGGTTCCTGCAGTATTAATTTTATTTTTAACCTCTTCTAAGCTGCCAAAAGTTGAATTAATAGCTTCTGCAAGTTTACCCGTTGGGCTACCTCCGCCACCCGGTTTCATTATTGTCCAGAATAAACTGTGATTAAAATGTCCGCCACCATTATTCCTGACAGCAGCAGGGTATTTTGAAATATTTTTACAAATATCTTCAATGCTCATCTTTTCGGCGTCAGTACCGGCGATTGCATTGTTAAGGTTTGTTACATATGCTTGATGGTGTTTACTATGATGAATTTCCATAGTTCGTGCATCAATGTGAGGTTCTAAAGCATTATAAGCGTAAAATAGTTTGGGTAATTCGAAAGCCATACGGTTGTTAGATTAATTTGAGAGGTAAAGGTAGAAATAAATGTTAGAAAGAGTACAAACTACTCTTTAACTGCCCTTCAAAGCAACTTCTTTTTTCTCAACAAGTTCCAGTGCTTTTTTCAATGTGTTGTCGAGGGTATGAATAACAGCGTAAAAACCATCATTGCCCCATTTCTGACGGGCGATTAAAGCTTTAAGCTGGGTACGAATTATTTCAGAAGAAAATTTTACATCGTGATTATCCGGATTAACACCATTTTTCTCCGCATAAGAAACAAATTTGGAATATAGCTGATCATTCACTGAAAAGTTCAAATTGAATTCTTCAAATGAATTATATTTTTGAAAGGATTGTCTGTTTTGATCGAGATAATTATAAGCGAATTCTGACACTAAACCTTTACTACTTACAGCAGAATAGTAGCCGGATGTTCCGGATGTATCAAGCGATACAAAAATGTCGGGCATAATACCACCGCCGCCATAAACTACATGACCGGCAGGAGTTTTAAATTTAAGCGAATCAACAAAATGTATGCTATCGGAACTAAGTAATTCGCCTTTCTTTAATCTTTCAAGTAATTCATTGCCATATTCTTCATAATTTCCTTCATAGGGTTTTTGAATGCAACGACCGGTGGGAGTGAAATAGCGTGCAATAGTAAGTCTTATAGCAGAACCATCAGGAAATTCGCTTTGCTCCTGAACAAGACCTTTTCCAAAAGATCTTCGTCCCACAATAGTAGCGCGATCCCAATCCTGCAAAGCACCGGAAACTATTTCACTGGCTGAAGCACTTCCTTCATCAATTAAAACAACAAGACCGCCCTCTTCGAAAAGTCCCCTTGATGTAGCTTTAAAGGATTCCTTTGGTCTTGAACGACCTTCAGTGTATACAATTAGCTTGTTATCAGGCAGGAATTCGTCGGCCAGTTGAATTGCTGTTTTGAGGTATCCGCCGGGATTACCGCGCAAATCCAGGACAAGGTTTTTTAATCCTTTTTCTTTTAGTTTAGTAAAGCCTTCAAGATATTCTTCATAGGTATTATCGCCGAAATGACTGACTTTAATATAGCCGGTTTCTTTGCTTACCATATATGAAACATCGACGCTGTGAATAGGAATTTTTCCCCGGGTAATTGTATAGTCTATGTTCTGTCCATTTCTTAAAACATTAACTTTTACTTTTGTTCCGCCGGGCCCACGTAAAGCTTGCATGACCTGTGTATTGGTTATATGAATGTTGGCAACATTTTTTCCATCAACTTTTACGATTCTATCGCCCGCCTGAATTCCAAGTGCATCAGAAGGCCCACCGGAAATGGCTGTAACGACCATAATAGTATCTTCCTGAACATGAAATTCGACACCGATGCCGTCAAAATTTCCTTCCAATGGCTCATTCATTGCCTGTAATTCTTCCGCAGGAATGTAAGCTGAATGAGGGTCAAGCTGATGAAGCATATCTTCAATAGTGTTTTCAACCAGTTTTTTTTGGTTGACCGTGTCAACATATTCCTGATTAATGTAATTTATAATATCATTAATTTTATTGAACTGTCCGGTTTTGAATGAAAAGAAAGAATTTGCTCTCCTGTATGGTTCATTCATGCTCATGCCAACATAGATTCCTGAAGCAAGAAGAGCTAGAAAGACAAAGGGGAGCCAGATTTTAAATTTGTTCACTTTACTTTAATTTATTGAGACTTCGTTTA
>JAYURB010000477.1:0-6282 GCA_043756425.1 Bacteroidota bacterium | reverse complement strand
GAAATTTATACCATGACAGGTTTAAAAATTGCTACTGTATTCAATGAGAATATCAAACAAGATGTTACCTACCATGCAAGAATAGACGCAGGTTCATTTCCTTCAGGAACATACATCTATAGAATAACATGCGGTAATGAAATGAAAAATGGCAGAATAATTATACGCTAAAAAATTTCCCATAGCACGAAAAGCCGCTTAACTCCCATAGTTAAGCGGCTTTTTTATGTAAAGTAAAAAACTCCACCATTTTCTTACTTTCAGATAATTCAAATCATATTCGTTTACAAAGGCTTCGCGCTCAAAAATAATGTTTCTATATGATTTGTTATGATTCCTATACTTACACAATAAAAAAAGGTAATTAATCAAATAGACGATATAAAATGGAATCACAAGCATCTCCAATTGTTGACGCAAATGAATTCGCTCATGATTGATCAGGATTGTAAGTCTTTCTTCTTTTAATCCCCCGTAAATAAAAATAAAGGGATATAACGTAATACCGCCGGTGAAAAGTTTTTTTACTTTAATAATCATTGAAAGTTTTGTTTTTTATAATCCAGCTTTTTTCTCAAGTTAAAAATTAAATGAGTTTTGATATTTTGGTTAATGTCTTTTATTGTGGTATTTCCTTCTAAACTATACTTCACTCGATTAATTAGAATTTACAAAATTTTCAAATTTGAAATATTAATGTACTCTTGAGATTATTTTCGGGATAAAACCTTATTACCTTAGTAACGAAAGGGACTATCCCACATACTACCTTATTACCTTATTTATTCCTTCTTATAATACCTTATTGACTCATTATACTCTTTTTAAAATGTATTTTCTTGTGGTGTTTGGATTGATTAATATATAATGAGTGTAAAGGTTGTTGTATTCAGTTTTCATAATAGGAGACTTTTAATTTGGCGATAAGGTAATAAGGTTTGTTTATGGGGGATATGATTATTGCTACTAAGCTAATAAGGTTTAGAGTATATTTTTCACGCAAAAATTCACAATTATTATTAATATTGAATGAAGTACCCTTTAAATTGAAATTCTTAGCCTAGGCATGTCAGAAAGTTTTGTAAGTTTAATATAACCTTTTAACTTTCTATTGGCTAAATCAAGATATCTTTGCTCTCCGGCATTAAATCTTGTTTACCCGGATTATTGAGGGTCAAATAAAAAAAATCATTTCTAGTTAAACCCTTTTACTTAATCACCGTCATAGAGACATAATTTCATAAAAAAATATATAACCATGCGTTTCGTAAAAATCCTTGTATCAACAGTATTGACAGCCGCTATCTTTACATTTACCGGCTGTAAAAAAGACAAAGAAACTTCAGCAGATGATTTTCAGACAACTGCAGAAGATATCGGTCAGGCAGAAAGTGTTACTTCTGATATCGATAATGTAAGCAGCCAGGTTTCTAAAGTAGGCTCATTCAGTAATCAAAGCTCGCAGAACCCTTCCTTAGATCAATTCAATTTTAATTCATGCGCAACGGTAACACATGATTCCATTAATCATGTTATTACTTACGATTTTGGCACAGGCTGTACAGGTCACGATGGCAAAACCCGTTCAGGTATTATCATCGTTAATTATACCGGTAGTGGCTATTTTAATGCCGGCTCTTCCTGGACGGTTACCTTCAATAATTTTTATGTTAATAATCGTCACGTAGAAGGAACTCGCACCGTTACCAACAATGGATTAAATGCTGCCGGCAATATGACATGGTCTATTAATGCCCAAAACATGCTTATCACTCGTCCGGATGGAACCTGGAGATCTTGGAACAGTCAGCGTACAAGGGAAATGGTTTCCGGTTACGGTGACAGCACATGGACCAATGATGTTTATTTAATCAATGGAACATCTACAGGTACTAACTCACAGGGAGAAACTGTTACCTGCATCCATACCAACGTCCGCCGCGATTTAGCTTGTCATTTTATTACCAGCGGTACCATTGAAATTACTCCCAGCGGACGCCCTGCAAGAACAATCGACTTCGGTAATGGTAATTGCGATGATTTGGCAACCGTTACAAAAAACGGAATATCAAAAACTATTCATTTGAGGTTTTAAAAAAAGTAAATCAATGCCACTTGTGGCGCAAAAGTTTGTTTTAGTAATAAAAAACTCCGTTGAAAAACGGAGTTTTTTATTTATTATATATGAAAGTTTTTTAATTTAAACCGGGATCTTCAGGAAAATCATTCATTATTCCATAGACATGACCCATTCGAGTTAGAACATTTCCCCATAAAACTGTAGGCTCCTCAATTAAGATAGAATATGGATCAGCACCCGTTATCCACCAATTATCGTCTCCGATTTCTTTTTGAAGCTTCCGCGGCTGCCAGCCTGAATAACCTGCTAAGAATTTTATTTGATTAGTTGTAACCTCTCCTGCTTCTATCATCACTTTCAAATGCTGGTAATCGCCACCCCAAAATACGCCATCCATAATTTTATGAGAGCCTTTTAAACTCTCAATTGAATGAATATAATAGATGGAATCAAGTCGTAAAGGACCGCCCCAATAAACAAAAGCATCTATTTCAGGAAAGTCGTCGAGTGCCTCATGAACTCGTAATTGAGTAGGTTTATTTACAATAAAACCAATGGTTCCTCTGGCATTATGCTGACTAATCAGTACTACTGAACGCTTAAAAGTAGGTTCAGGATTAAAAGGTTCTGAAATTAAAAGTGCTCCAACGTGGGGTTTGGGAATTGCAGTTGGCTTCTTTTTCTTCTTCATGAAGACTGATTATTACGTCTAATACTACTTACGCATTAAAAAGTTCCAGAGATTGATTCTATTAAGATAATTAATTTTCCAGTTGAATATAGCTCTTATTTAGTAGATATTAATCTCTTGTTTATTAGCACATTATCATGTCTTATTGAAAGCAGAAAGAATCCCCCACTTACAACTTGGTTAAAATTAATCGGATAGCTGTAATTACCGGTTTCAATGAAGTAATCCTCCTTTTCCAACAGTATTCTACCTGAAATATCTGTTAGTGATAAATGAACTTTACCGGGTTCCTTAAGTGTAAAATATAACTTAGAATCATCATTCAGAGGCATTGGATAGATATTAACCCCATTGATTTTCTGTGAAAGTTCACTAATATCAGATGTAGGCCCAATGGAAAGAATCATTGATACAGGAAGATGATCCGAAGCATTATAAAGAGCATTAGCTACTGAAGAAGGAACGGCACTGTTAAAACCATAATTTACGGATTCATTGTAATGATTGCCGTCATTACCAATGTTTGTATACGAGCCCGGTAAAAAATAAATACCCGTTGGCTGAGCAATTGCATTCGAATAAAGAATCATATCAAATCGATCATCCATCCCTCCTCCTGAGCCACCTGAAGTTGAATTTAAACGTGTTGATTGAGTATGGTAAAACGAATACGAAGGATCGTTCCATACACCTGTCAGATTCCATAAATCATTAAAATTCCCGTCATCGCCGGGATTATCCTGAAGTAAAGCTGCATATGCTTGTTCATTATCTCCATAAAAATTAAAGTCACCGGCAACAAGAAAATTTGTGCCCGGAGGAAAAGCATTTGTTACTGCTCTCAGGTTAGCTACTTCACTTGCGCGTTGTGCTTCATAGCCTTGTGCGGCTTTCAAATGGACAGCAAAAATATGCAAAGTGTCTCCCGTCGGTTTGAAAACAAGGGTAAAGTGACTAATGTCACGTAAACTTGTTTGTATTGGCTGATTACTTACAAAAGTGAACAAAGAATCGCGATAAAAGATTCCATTATCAGTGTCATAACCGTTTATAAATGTACCCGCACTGTATTCAAAGACATTTGCATTCATTACCTGATTTAAAAACCATGTAGTACTGTAACCGGCTGCATTTTCCATGGTAACAAGAATATCGGGATTTGCATAATTTACAACTGTACGGTAAGACGGTCCCCGTGAAGTAGTATCGGCAACAATAGTACTGAGCTCAGGCCAGTTTAAAATGTTCCACGACATTACTTTTACCTGGTAATTTATTTGTGCTGCACAATCTACAGCAAGTAACAATGATAGTATGAATGCATATTTTTTCATTATTCAGATTTAACCTTAGCTTTTTCAAAGCTGTTATCCTGTATGGCCTTGACAGCTTTCGTCAACGATTGGTTCAAGTCATTTATTACCTGAAAATATGCAGATGTATTCCACAAATTTCGGGCTATTAATGCTTTCAGCTGATATTTTATCAGGTTACCGGAAGTCTTTAATCCACTTTCATCTTTTTTGACTCCTGCTTTTTCAGCTTCAGCAAGAAAGTCTTTCATAAAAGAATCATCGATTGTATAACCTGCGCGAAATGCTTCTATGTTGGGATATTTTGTATTAAGCTGTGAACGGTTGTTATCCGTATAGGTAAGGGTGAAATCGTTAAGTACATTTTTTCTGAGCAGGTCTGAATAAAACTGACTGCTTGAAGTTGTATCCAATGGAACAAAAATATCAGGCATAATGCCGCCGCCTCCTCTTACAATTCTTTTGGAATTAGTATAGTATAAAGTTGAATCGGCAAAATGGATACTGTCAATATGAAATAGCTCACCGTGTTTAAGACGATTACTGTAATCCAGGTCATATTCATCCTCTTCTCCCAGTTTATAAGGCTTTTGAATACAGCGTCCGGAAGGAGTATAATAATGCGCGCAAGTTAAGCGAACTGCTGAACCATCAGGTAGCGGATAATGTTTTTGAACAAGTCCTTTACCAAATGATCGTCTTCCAACTATTAGTCCCCTATCCCAATCCTGAATTGCTCCTGAAACAATCTCACTTGCTGATGCCGAAGATTCATCGATAAGAACTGCTACTTTTCCTTTTTCCATTCCTCCTTTTGTAGTGGATGTATAATCTTCAGGACTACTTGCTCTTCCTCTGGTATAGACAATTTTTTTACCATCTGTCAGAAACTCGTCTGCCAGACCAACGGCACTGCGCAAGTATCCTCCCCCGTTATTTTGTAAATCGAGTACAAGACTCGAAATGCCTTTTACTTTGAGTTTAGCAAGAGCGTCAATAAATTCTTCAACAGTTGCATCAGCAAATCGAGAGATTTTAATATAACCAATATTCGGAGGGATTACATATGCTGCATCTACGGTAAATAATGGTATTTGGTCTCTGGTTATTTCGTATTCGATCAGATCGGGAACTCCCCTTCTGAAAATATTAACCTTTACCTTTGTTCCCTTATCGCCGCGAAGTTTTTTCAATACGTCATTATTGGTAAGTTTAATATTTGTAACAACGATTCCATCAATTTTTACAATTCTGTCGCCTGCTCTGATTCCAAGTTTTTCTGAAGGGCCACCGGGAATAGTTGCAGTTACAAGAATAGTATCTTCATGCAGATTAAATTGAATTCCTACTCCCTCAAATTTTCCTTTCAACGGCTCCATAGCTTCGCGCATCGATTCAGCCGTTATATATTCTGAATGGGGATCAAGCGACTTTACCATTGCTTTTATAGCTTCATCGTAAAGTGTTTTATCATTCAAGGTATCTACGTAATAGTATTTGATAATCTGAAATGCTGAATCTATCCTATTCATTGGCATTTGACCAAAGGAGAGTAATGGAAAAAAAGCAAAAGCAATAAAACTGTAATAACTGAGTCTTTTCATATAAGTTAATTTATGTACAAAGATAAGGATGGAGTAGTTAAGAAAATGCTAAGGTACTTGTATTAATTAACACTCAATACTGAGTAAATACCTGGTGATAACAAGGAATTATTCCTAAAAATCATACATGCACCATTTACCTTTGATTTAAGTCTTTTTTACTCCAAAAGGTACGTGGAATTGTAATGTGATAAATCGCCCTATTTGTCGAACAGGAACAGGATTTTGATATTTTAACCGTGAAACATGGCTATAATAACCTTCATTTAAAACATTGTTAACGGAAAGCGAAATGTCAAATAACTGTTGACCCATCATAAAGCTGCCACCCATATTAATATCAAACAATGAATAACCATCTGTAGGATTATCATACGAGTATAAATTAAATTTATCCTGTTTAAAATAATTTCTTACGCTTAAAGAAATATAAGGCCTGTACATGTAATTCATTTTTTCAGACTGAAAACGGATTGCTCCCGTCATTTTATCCGCAGGTATAAAAGGAAGATTTTCCTCTGAATCCTTAAATTTTCCTCTTACTCTTGAATAAGCTGTTTCTACTACCAGCCATTTTACAGTTTTTGGATGTAG